>PWOK01000307.1 GCA_003557445.1 Halanaerobiaceae bacterium | reverse complement strand
TTATCCTTTCAACTTTCCAGCCCAGTGAAAGCCCTGTTATCTGGTTATTCCGGAAGGCACTCACACTGATCATAGTAACTTCAGAGGGAATATAGATATGCCCCTTAATATTGTTATCACTAAATGCATGCCAGTAAATACCATTTAGGTTTTCAGGGAGTTCTATCTCCTCAAGTTCATTTTCAGTAAAAGCATAATTACTAATAAATCTTAAACTATCAGGCAGACTAAGCTGATTAATATCATTACGGGAAAAAGCATGTTCTCCTATAGTTTCTACCCCTTCTGGTATATTAAGGACTGTTAACTCATTTCTGGTAAAAGCATAATCTTCAATTCTGGTTAGATTCTTTGATAGTTCCAGAGAGGATATTTTATTATCGGAAAAAGCTGAATTACCAATTTCAACTACACTATCAGGAATAATTAATTGCTCTATTTTATTTCTACTAAAGGACCACATACCAATTCTTTCAACTTTATCCGGTATACTAAGGAAAGATATTTCATTATTGGAAAAAGCATGATTACCTATATTACGCATATTATCAGATAGATTTAAAGAAACTATATCAGAAGAACTGAAAACCCCGGTAAACAGAGGGCCATCTTTGATAGATGTCACAGGAAAATCGTTGATAGTATCAGGAATATTTACACTGACACCACCTGAATATCCCCTTATTTCCACTTCTCCATTTATGGCTGTATAGGTAAAAGCACCTTCAGTTGCAATAATAGTAAACTCCAGACTGTCAGTATAACCACCATCCACTGTTGTTACTGTTATATCAGCTATTCCAGCAGCTATGGCTGTTACCAGACCATCTTCATCAACTTCTACTACATCTGTTGCACTGGAGGACCAGTTGATATCTTTTATCTCTGCATTTTCTGGTTCAATTATTGCATTAAGCTGGACAGTATCTCCTGTCTGAATTATTAATTCTTCTTCATCTATTTCTTCTATACTCACACTTTTAACATTTATTATTCCTTTTTCAACAGTTATTTCCACAGAATCAGTAAAATCACCATCATCAGTAGTGACAGTAATTATCGCCACTCCTTCTGCTATACCTGTAATCAGACCACTATCAACTACAGCTATATCAGTCTTGTCAGAACTCCAGTTGATATTTTGATTGGTAGCATCTTTTGGTTCCACTGTAGCAGTCAACTGATATGATTCTCCTGTCTCTATAGTTTTTTCACTTTCATTAATAGTTACAGAAGTTACAGGAATTATTTCAGGAATTATAGTTATTGAGAAAGATTGTTCAATAACATGACCGGCAACAGTTATGCTGAATGTATGTGTTCCTGTCTCATCTATTGATAAATTAATATTTGCTGTACCATTTATAAATTGGTAATCATCCCTGACCAAAAATTGATCTTTTTGTGGCCAGTAAACCATAACTTCATAATCACCATCAGGCATAAATTGATTTCCATCATCTTTAATTGTAATAGTGATATCAAAGGGTTTTTCTTCTGTTTTATCGCCTGGTTCTGCCAGATGTACACTGCTATTATTTGCATTAATTTCAGGTAAAGGTTGATCATCCAATTCTAATCTAATATTTACTGCCTGAGAGGGCATAACAAAAGAATAATTTTCTCCAGCTGTAATTTCCGTCACTGAAATTATTTGCTCATCAGCACCTTTAACTTCAATTGTTTTAAAATATTTATTTTCCTGAATATCATCTATATAAATATTTACATGATGATTTTCTGCTGCCTCATTTTCCGGTACAGTAGTTACTACTGCAGAGCCACCAATTACTTCAGTAATATTGATTGAATAATTTTGAATAGGTTCTATTGACTCTGTCATAATTGAAACAGGATTATATCCTTCCCCAGAATATCTGACAAAATAAATTCCTTCCCAGTAACCACTTACCGGTTCCAGATAAAATTCATAGTGTTCATTGGGAAAATCAAAATCCAGCATATTACCAGCTTCATCAAATAGAGTAAAATCTTCTTTTAGAGCATTTTCTAAATAATCATCTGTTTGTTGATTATAAAGTTGAAGATCTATAGAATATTGATCAGCCCAGATAACTTCCAGTTCTATATCATTTGCAACACCTGATTCAAAATTAAATATATCACTTTCTATAATAATAGTAGAATCCACAGTATTATCCGCAAAAAATCTTAATAGATATTGATCATTGCTCAATTCACTATAATCTCCCACAATCACCAGTGTGATTGTATTAGCTGTTTTTTCCAGAAGCCCATATTTTATTTTCTCTGAATTTTGAAAAATTCCCATGAAATATGTTTTTTCTGCAATAGTGATTGAATCCAGAATATCTTTTTCCATTGATATGGCATCTATTTCATCAGAAAAACTAATTTTTACTGTATCCACAGTTGTTTCAATGTTTTCAATTAAATCTATTTCATCATCTATATCATTAAAATCATCTAAAAAACCATTATCACAACCCGCTATAAAAATAATCATCGATAACAATATTAAAAATAAAAGTCTTTTCATTTATTTTTACACCCCCATATTATTCACTTGCTAATATAAGTATATACTCTTTTATATAAGATTCATATTACCCATTAGTAGTACTTTTTTAGTACCACTTCCATCGGGCCAGTACTTTTTTTGACAAAAACCGACAGGTGTCAGGCACCTCCCGGTATTTGTAGTTTTTTGTCAAAATTATGGAGGTATGATTAAATTAATAAAGCCCCACTTTTAGTTAATGTGGAGGCTTTATTTCTGTAAAATATTCATCGATTATTTTATTTTTTATTTTCCCCAGGTTGTTTCTATAATTTCACCAGGTATTTCTATGTCTTCTGGCACATCAGTATTTTTCCACTCTTCAAATTCTATTACCTCTCCATTTACAGTAATATTGGTAAATTTGGCTGTATTAAGCACTTCTGCATCAGTGCTGCAAACAGCCATCCCTAAATATATTTTTTCATCCAAATTAATTTCAATATTTCCTACCTCATCTTTTTAATGAGTTTTACCCCCCTCCTTTTTTTTAGCTATATATACTAATCTTTTATTTGTCTCCCAGCATAATTATGATGATTTCAACTATAAATTATTAGAAATATCTCCTGGAAAAATTTCTATGTGTTAATTATTTAACCCTATATATAAATTTGAACAAAAATATTTTTTTTCCTTTAATTTTTTTCTTTTAATTTTTGCAGGAAAACACATTCATCTATAGAATTTTTTATAAGAGGAGAGATAATAATGACTGATTTGTATAATAAATTTAATAAAATTATAGATCGCAGATACACTAATTCCACAAAATGGGAGGACTGTGATCAAAACACATTGGCCATGGGACTGGCAGACATGGATTTTAAAAGCCCGGACTTTCTCAGGAAAACTCTGAAAAGACAGGTTGAATATGGCATTTTTGGTTATACTGGTGAAGATAATGATTATTATCAGAGTATTATTAACTGGTTAAAAAAATATCATAACTGGAAGATAAAAAAAGAATGGATACAGATAAGCCCGGGTATTCTTTCCGGCCTTGGTTTTCTGATTAATAGTTTAACTGACCCCGGTGATGAAATAATAATTCAAACACCGGTCTATTTTTGTTTTTTTTCTATAATTAAAAAGAATGAACGCCAGATTGTGACCAACCCTTTAATATTAGAAAATGGTCATTATACCATGGATTATAATGACCTCAAACAAAAAATATCCTCAAAAACTAAAATGTTGTTTTTATGCAATCCTCACAATCCGGTAGGCAGAGTCTGGAAAAAAGAGGAATTAAAAAAACTGGGCCAGATCTGTCTGGAAAACGACATTATTATAATCTCAGATGAAATACACAGTGATTTAATTTATCCCGGGTCAACTCATATACCTTTTTCTTTACTGGGAGATGAGTTTGCCAGAAATTCTGTTGTTTGTATCTCTCCAAGTAAAACTTTTAATATACCTGGACTTCAGCCTGGAAATATTATTATTCCTGATCAAAAACTAAGAGAAAAATATCAATCTATAAGAGAAAAATATGATTTTGATCATCTTAACACAATGGCTATTGAAGCAACAAAAACAGTGTATTATGAAGGTGAGCAATGGTTAAAGACATTACTTAAATATTTAGAAGATAATCTACAGTTGTTAAAAAGCCTTACAGCTGAAAAAATCCCCCGGCTTAATGTAATCGAACCGGAGGGAACTTTTCTTGTCTGGCTGGATTTCCGTGACTATAACATATCCAGTAGAGATTTGTATTTTTTATTAAAAGAAAAAGCTGGCTTGATATTCACACCTGGGCATGTCTTTGGAAAAGCAGGAGAAGGGTTCCAGAGAATAAATATTGCCTGCCCCCGGGCCAGACTAAAAGAAGGCATGCTTAGATTAGCTAATTTTATGAAAACTATTTAGAACTCTTAAAAGATAACATGTTTCAAAATCATAAATATTGTTGTTGCAATTAATGAGCTCATAACAGATAAATAAAAAGCCTGCTTTTTATTTGATACATTAGCACCCATACCCCAGATGTTTT
>PWOK01000239.1 GCA_003557445.1 Halanaerobiaceae bacterium | reverse complement strand
TTGCCGGTTTCATCCTCGCTGTAGTAAAAAAATTAATGGTCTGTGTGATCGGAAGGTACCGGCCAATTATTCGGAAAAAAAAGATCATTTAGTTGCCTGTTGGCTTTATGAAAAAGATAAAAAAGAAGTCGGGTAAGATGTTATGTTTGGGAGTAGGATAATATTAGCAGGAGATATCATAAATAGGAGGTTTTTGAAAAAATGAGGGGTAAGGCTTACAAACTAATTGTTGCCGGGTTTTCCATGATGTTTATTGGCTGGTTAATTGTCTTTTTTATGGTTTTAAACCTGGTGCCGGTAGGATTTATACTCAGTTTTTTAGCTTATGGCATGGCCACTATCGGCCTGTTTATTGGTTTTTTAGGTATTTTTGATGTCTGGAAGAAAAAAAAGAAAAATCATAATCAATAAAAAAGAAATGATGGTGAATATAATGAAATCTGTAAGGGAGTATTTATATTTTAAAACTGACAGTAGAATGGATTTGCTTAATATAACCAGCCAGGTGGAGGAAATAGTTTGTAAAAGCAAAATTAAGGACGGACTCTGTCTGGTAAATGCCATGCACATCACAGCCAGTGTTTTTATTAATGATGATGAACCGGGGATCCATAATGATTACAAAAAATGGCTGGAAGAACTGGCGCCCCACGCTCCGGTGTCTCAATACGAACATAATGGTTTTGAAGATAATGCTGATGCTCATTTAAAAAGACAGGTAATGGGTCGGGAAGTGGTGATTGCTATTACTGATGGTCAACTGGATTTTGGTCCCTGGGAACAAATATTTTACGGGGAATTCGATGGTCGGCGAAAGAAACGGGTACTGGTCAAGGTTATTGGGGTTTAACTTCTTTTGGGGTAAAATCTTATCCTATCCTATCAGATGATTATTGCAGAAATTCACACTGATTATGTTGAAACTAATACCAGGAGGTGAAAATGAAAAAGTTAATTCTGGTTTACAATCCGGTGGTAGGAAATGGTAGTTTCATTGAATATCTCGACAAATTTATAAAGAAATTTCAAAACAATTATGATTTGCATATTTTAAGAACAACTGAAAATCAACAACAGTTCCAATCATTACTAAAAAACTTATTAAAAAATATTGAAACTGGAAAATGTCAGGCTCTGATTGTGGCCGGTGGTGATGGTACCGTGAATACAGTGATTAATATTATGCTTGACCGGAGAGTTGATATACCACTGGCAGTAATTCCGGCAGGAACTGTCAATGATTTTGGTACCTATCTAAAGATGCCTTCAGATTTTATGACCTGTCTGGAAATAATTGCTCATCGTAATCTTCTGAAAGCTGATGTGGGTCAGGTTAATAATAATACTCACTTTATTAATGTCTGTACTGGAGGACTCTGGGCCAGTGTCCCCTATGAAACGGAAACAGCATCTAAAAACCAGCTGGGGAAAATTGCTTATTATGTTAAGGGTCTCGGGGAAATTTCCGGTATC
Organism: Halanaerobiaceae bacterium; assembly: GCA_003557445.1. The sequence goes on along the minus strand of PWOK01000239.1, from coordinate 3,072 downwards.
AAATCAATTCCCTTAAGGGTAACTACCTCCCGGAAAGTTATTGAAGAAGATGTGTACCTGTTCATGGTTTTAAATACAGGTGGAGCCGGCGGTTTTTATAATTTGATTCCTGAGGCCCGGATTAATGATGGATTACTGGAATTAATTCTGGTAAAAGCCAGTGGTTTTCATAAAATTATTTATCTGTTTATTGAATTATTTCAAAAAAAACACCTGGCCAATAAAAATATAATTTATCTCAGGGATAATTATTTTAAAATTGAGAGAATTGATTCGGCTGAAGATGATTTTTATGTTGATCTTGATGGGGAAAAGGGCCCCTGTTTACCATTGGAAATCAGGGTGAAAAAACAGGCCCTGACTGTTTATCATAACAGGAAGTAGTGGGTACAATTATTTTTTGGGTAAATATAAAGGTTAATAGCGAGTGAATGCAGTTTTGTTTGTCTGCTAACTTAAGGAGTGAGGTTGTTGAATTTTTTTGATAATGATTTATCACCACAACGTAATAAAATTTAAGATGTTTGATATTAAACAAATTTGATTAACGAAATTCAAAAAGTGATTTAGCCATATTACTAAATGACAGTGTTTTTAAATTTCTTTTAATAAATTTTTCGTTGTAGTGTTATAAATAAAAACAAAAATAAAACTTTCCTAACTGAAATTATGATATAAGAAAAATCAAAAATAATAATCCTGATATTTCAGGACTAAAATGATATTAAAAGCATGGTTAAAAATTTTTTCAGAAAAAATTTTTATACATTTTATAACTTTAAAAACTAATATTTTCTTCTAAAAATAAATTTATATTTGTGTAAAATAAGTATTATATTTTATTTTAAATATAAGAAAATTAATTTCGTCATTCAAAAATTAAACCTCTTGTTTCATATATTTCTTTTATTGTCTTCATACCTCCTGGAGCCTGACGGACTGTAAAGCCACCCATTGTAGCAAATTCGGCTACATGAAGGATGCCATATTTTTCACCAATAAAAATAATAATATAATCATTTTCATCCTTTTTAATTTCCTGTCTCCAGCGCCTGGAACCAAGTTTAAAAGCGCGATGTCTTAGTTGTTCTTCTTCTTTTTGTTTTTGATATTCTTCTTCTTTATGATCTCTGTAGGCTAAAGTCAAGGCATGAGTCATCATTGTCAGTATGGCATGAGCGGTCATTGCTTTGAATGATTTTTTTGGCGATTTTTCCAGATGCCAGCCCTGTTTGGTTTCTCTAAAAAGTAAATTCTCTATCAGGCTGCGGTCATCGTAATCATCAAAAACAGTAAAAGGTTCAGCTACATCTTTGTTGGTAATAAATACTACTCCTTTTTCGGGGGTATAATATTCTTTATTATCCCATTCTAAAACAGCTACAGCATTCAGTGGTTCCGGGGAAAAACATTTTGAATTTTTATGTTTAAAATCTTCTTCAGAACAGTAAGAATCAAGGAAATTTAAATTTTTCACTCCGGCAACTACAGTTTTTAATTTTTCGTTTTTTTCTGTTTTGGTACGCGTTTTTTTAACAACAATTTCAGGATCATTTTCATTTGAGAGAGCTATTGTACGGGCTTCTTTATATATATCCATATTTTTTTTACTGGGAACAACAAAACTAACTCCCAGATCAGTATTTATTTTATAAAGATCCTGACCGTCTAAAAATCCTCTATCTGCAACTATAGTATCTATAGTTATATTGCCTTTTAGATTGCGAATGGCAGTTTTAATTAAATCAAAAGTATAATTAGATTCATGATTATTGATTTTAACTACTTTAACAGATATTGGTATCTGAGTTTTAACATCAATAATAGCAATAATTTTGAAACCATAAACAGTTACTTCAGTTTTAACAATGTTACCATTTTCATCTTTATCCTTTTTGATTCTGGTAACTGAGCCACAATTTTTATATTTCTCAGTGGTTTCCAGATCACTTCCATCAATGATAGCATTAATTTTATCATCAAAAGCTCCAAATTTAGCTAAAACCTGCACAATAGAATTAAATAATTTTTCAACTTCTTGTGGTCTAAATCGTTCAACAAAGTCACTTAACATTTGGGTGCTAAAAGGGGTAGGAGCTTCATTGTCTTTATTTCGAGCATGTTCTCCTCTTTCACAAATACCCTCATCTAAAACACGAGCATTAAAACCTATAATACGCATGATAGAAGTTTTAGCAAATAAAAGATTGGGCATGGCATTCATGGAAGGAACACCGATTAAAATCTTAACCATATAGGTTATAGTTAAAAGAACAATAGAAACCATAACTCTTTGATAATCTTTTTGTTCAAGTTCTTTTAAACATTCAGCAACACCAGATTCATCAAGAAATTCAAAGAAAGGATCCAGTAGTCCTTCTTCAGTAAGACAATATATTTCTTCTAATTCTTTGCCTTCTCGGAGGGCATCAAGTATTTCTTTATCATCACGGGTAGCAGGATTCCACCCGAGTGACTTAAGTAGTCCAAATAAAGTATTAGGTTTATATTTAGAGTTGTTATTACTCATTAGAATCAGCCTTTTTTGTATTTATTATCCTATAATTCAAATAGAAAACAAGGATTGATTTTATGATATCATTAATAAAAAAGGCTGGCCAGAGCCAATAAGTATTAATTTAAATTTTATAAGTATTATTTTAGTATTTAGGATATAAAGAAAAATGATCCATGAAGGTATAAAAATAATTATAGGTAAATTATGGCAAAACTCTTATATCATAATTTCAGTAAAAAAAATAAAAAACCACTTGACATTATTTATAAAATATGATAATTTTATATTAAGTTAATTAACGTTAACTTTTAAAGGGGTGAAAAAAATGGCGCGGTTAAGTTCTAAAGAAAGAAAAAAAGAAATCCTCATTGTTGTTTTAAAAATCATACATCAAGATGGCTATTATAATTTAACTATAAGAAACATATCGAAAAAGATTAATATTTCTGAAGCAGCAATTTATCGACATTTTAAAAACAAAAAAGAAATAATTGAAAAACTAACAGATCTAATTGTAAATACTCCTTACTGGAATGATATTAATGTAATTAATG
>PWOK01000094.1 GCA_003557445.1 Halanaerobiaceae bacterium | reverse complement strand
TATAATCCCTGTTATATCAACAAATCAAAGGATTTTAATGTGATTATTTTAATATAAATTATTCATAATTATTTAACAAAAAAGGAAAATGTTTTAGGCTTTTTGTGGTCAAACCATTTTAAAGAAATATATATAGAATAAATAGAAAGGGGGTCTACATATAGTAAAACTCAAAACACATAATAAGTATTATTAATTTAATTTTCTGTAAAGAAAAAAATACAAAAAAAGGGGAGATTAAAATGAAGGTAAAAACATTATTTTTTGTTTTGTTGGCTGTGATGTTAATGTCTTCAATTACAATGGCAGATGGTTTTTTTGATATTGAAGTACCAAATATTACAGATGAAAATGAAATTACTGTAGATGGAGATTTGAGTGATTGGGTGGGTATTCCTGGTATCTTTATTTATTCCACATGGGGACAAATTCCCGATGAAATTCGGGGTGAAGCTGATTTAAGTGCAACTGCCTGGATAGCTTATGATGAGGATAATGTTTATCTGGCTGTACGTGTAACAGATAATGAACTGGTTTTTGAAAGAAGTGGTGGTAATATATGGCAAAATGACTGTGTTGAGTTATGGATAGATGGTCTTCAATTTGGTTTTGCTTTAGTTGATGGAGAACCTTATGCCCATGTTTTTAGTGGAAGATATAGACAGGATGAAATAGATGTTGCTATTGTAGAAGAATTAAATGGTTATACTGTGGAAGTTGCTCTTCCTGTCGCTGAATTTAGGAATACAGATATTGAAGCCGGACAGGATTTTAGACTGGCTATAGGTGTAGACAATGCAAATAAATCAACCAGTGGTCGTGTTGGTCAGATTTACTACCCTGATTCATTTCAATTTCCACAACAGGAAACCTTTGCTCATGCAGTATTTGATTTTTAAATTTTTTTAGAAAAATAATTTAAAATAATTCAAAATTCTGTTATTCCTTATTAAATTTAAGGTTTAACAGGATTTTTATTTGTTGCATCCTGTAATAGTTGCTGTTATAATTAAATTAACAATGAAAAAATATGGATATTAGAAAGGAGAATTAATTTGATCAATATAGAGAAATTAATATTAATTGTCCTTGATAGTGCTGGCATTGGAGCCTTACCTGATGCAGCAGAATATGGTGATCAGGGAGCTGATACTCTGGGAAACCTGGCCCGGGCAGTTAATGGTCTGAATCTTCCCAATCTTGAGTCACTGGGACTGGGAAAAATCAACTCCATTCAGGGAATAAACCCTAATATAAAAGCTAGAGGGGTATACGGGAAAATGGCTGAAGTTTCAGTTGGTAAGGATACAACCACCGGTCACTGGGAACTGGCAGGATTAATAACTGAAAAACCTTTTCCAGTCTATCCTGAAGGTTTCCCAGCAGAAGTTATTGAACCCTTCAAAAAAGCTATTAATAGTGACATTCTTGGTAATAAAACTGCTTCCGGTACAGAAATCATAGAAGAACTTGGACCAGAACACCTGGAAACAAAAAATCCTATAGTTTATACCTCAGCAGATAGTGTTTTTCAGATAGCTGCTCATGAAGAAGTAATTTCGTTAACTGAATTATATCAAATATGTAAAAAGGCCAGAGAAATACTTACCGGAAAACATGGTGTGGCCAGAGTGATTGCCCGTCCCTTTAGAGGAAAACCCGGGAACTTTACCAGAACCGATAATAGAAAAGATTTTTCCTTAAAACCACCAGCTGATACAATGCTTGATAAAATAAATAAGGGTGGTTTATCTGTTATGGCTGCCGGGAAAATAAAAGATATTTTTGCAGGTAAAGGTATTACTGAATCAAAACACACAATTGATAATATGGAAACAGTGGATGTTTTGCTTGATTTTATGGATACAGATAATAATGGTCTGATTTTTGCCAATTTAGTTGAATTTGATATGAAATATGGACACCGCAGGGATGTTAAAGGTTATGCTCAGGCTTTAAAAGAGTTTGATAAAAAGTTACCAGAAATAATAGAGAAAATGTCTGTTAAAGATATTCTTTTTATAACTGCAGATCATGGATGTGATCCAACATATAAAGGAACAGACCATACCCGTGAATATGTTCCTTTACTTATATATGGTGATAGTGTGAGAAAAGATTTAAATCTGGGTATAAGGGACACATTTGCTGATCTTGCTCAAACAATAACTGATATATTTTCTGTTGAATCAGTAAAAAATGGTCAGAGTTTTCTAAAAAAAATAACAAAGAAGGAGTGATTTAGTTGTTAAAAACAATAGAGAAAATAGCTGATTTTCTGGATAATAATCTTTCTCAGAAGCCTGATATTGCCTTAATTCTTGGTTCTGGACTGGGAGTACTGGCTGATGAAATTGAAAATAAAGAAACAGTAAAATATGATAAAATACCTGGATTTCCAGTTTCAACCGTTGAAGGCCATGCCGGCCAGCTGGTTTCAGGTAATCTGGAAGGAAAAAAAGTAATTGCCATGCAGGGCAGGGTTCACTATTATGAAGGTTATAGTATGCAGAAAATAACCATACCCTTACGGGCATTGTCTTTACTTGGGTCAAAAAAATTAATTGTTACCAATGCCGCAGGTGGCATAAATTTAAATTATCAACCTGGAGAATTTATGATTATCAAAGATCATATTAATCTGATGGGGGATAATCCTCTGAGAGGAGAGAATATAGATCAATTTGGCATCCGTTTTCCCGATATGACAGAGGCTTACAGTAGAAAAATGATTAAACTTGCTGAAAAAACAGCCCGAAAAACAGGCATTTTAACCAGAAAGGGAGTTTATGCAGGAGTTATGGGTCCAAGTTATGAGACACCTTCTGAAATCAGGTATTTAAGAAGAATTGGAGCTGATGCTGTGGGAATGTCTACAGTTCCAGAGGTAATTGTAGCCAATCATATGGGAATAGAGGTTCTGGGAATTTCCTGTATCACCAATATGGCTGCCGGTGTTTTACCACAACCACTAAATCATAAAGAAGTAATGGAGATTGCCGAAGAAGTAAAACCTGATTTTATTAAACTATTAAGAGCAATTTTAAATAAGATATAAAGGAAAGAAGGTGAACCTATGCGGCCTTATGATATTATTTATAAAAAAAGAGAAGGAAAAAAACTGAATAAAAAAGAAATTAATTACCTTATTAATGGTTATTCTACAGGCCAAATACCTGATTATCAGATGTCAGCCTGGGCAATGACTGTATTTTTTCAGGGACTGGATACAGAAGAAACAGCCTGGTTAACTGATGCCATGGTAAATTCAGGAGAAAAAATAGATTTAAGTGAAATTAAAGGGACAATAATTGATAAACACAGTACCGGTGGGGTGGGTGATACCACAACACTTGTTGTGGCTCCTCTGGTTGCTGCAGCCGGGATTCCTGTGGCCAAGATGTCAGGAAAAGGATTGGGACATACAGGAGGTACTATAGACAAACTGGAATCTATACCCGGTTTTAATACATCTTTAAGTAGACAAAAATTTATTAAAAATGTTAATGAAACAGGTATGGCTATTGCCTCTCAGACAGAAGATCTGGCCCCGGCTGATAAAAAGTTATATGCCCTGCGTGATGTTACAGCAACTGTGGATTCAATACCACTGATTGCCAGCAGTATTATGAGCAAAAAGATTGCCGGTGGTGCAGATGGTATAGTACTGGATGTAAAAACAGGAAAAGGGGCCTTTATGAAAGATATTAAAAAATCAGAAGAGCTGGCCCGGATTATGGTGGATACAGGCAAAAGAATAGGGAAAAATATTTCTGCTTTGATTACAGATATGAATCAACCACTGGGAAAAGCAATAGGTAATAGCCTGGAGGTCATTGAAGCAATAAAAACTTTAAAAGGTAAAGGTCCTGATGATTTACAGGAACTTTCTCTTGTTTTAGGAGCCAGTATGTTATTAATCTCGGGAAAGGTCAAAAATCAAAAAGAAGGCTATAATTTATTAAATGAAATATTAAAATCAGGTAAAGCCCTGAAACAGTTTACTGAATTTATTATAACCCAGGGAGGTAATCCCCGGGTAGTTGAAGATTATTCTTTATTACCTCAGGCGAAAAATAAAGTAGAGGTAAAAAGTAATAAAAAAGGTTATGTTAATGCCCTGGATGCTCTTTCACTTGGTCTATTGTCCATGGAACTGGGAGCGGGAAGAAAAACAAAAGAGGATAAGATAGATATGGCTGCCGGAATAGTCCTTAATAAAAAAACAGAAGATAGGGTTGCTAAAAATGAACCACTGGCAGTCTTATACTCTAACACTAATATTGCTCAGGAACATATTGAAAAAGCCTTAAATTCTTTTTCCATAAAACCCGATAAACCGGACAAAACTAAATTAATATATAAGATAATCAATTAAAAATTCATATTCCCCTTTTTAAAGAATAAATATTTCATAGATTAAAAACTATGTAAAGGGGAATAAGAATGAATCTTTATAAAAAAATATCCTTTATTATTTTACTTGTTGTATTGATCTTTTTTTCTAAGACATTAACAATTAATGCTGATCAACCTGAATTTGATTT
>PWOK01000270.1 GCA_003557445.1 Halanaerobiaceae bacterium | reverse complement strand
TATATCAATTATCATATTTAATAATAATTGATATAAACAAATTCATCTCGGCTATTGAATAACCGAGGATTCTTTGTTAATATTTCCTAAACAAATAATTATTGAAAAATAATGGTATTCAATATATAATATTATTTTCTATAATATTTAAATGGAGATGACTTAAATGGTTACTCGACAAAGGGAAAACAGAAAAATAGATAATAAAATTATAAAAAAATTAAATAATCTTTTTGAAGAAAATAAAGATATATTAACTGTATATATATATGGTTCCTATGGTACTGACTATGAACATAAAAACAGTGATATTGATATTGCTGTCTTATTTTCAAAAAAAAGATCACTAATGAAAGAATTATATCTGGCAGCTGAAATAGAAAACATATTAAAAAAAGAGACAGATCTAATTTCTTTAAATAAAACCAATGTTTTGTTGAAATATAAAATATTAAAAACAGGAACATTAATCTATGAAAAAGATCCCTTAAAAACAGCAGATTTCAAGGAATCAGTTTTAAAGGAATACTTTGATTTTGGGATAAAATTAAAAAAGATAAAAAAAGATTTTCATCAGGGTTTAAGGGAGGAATATAGTAATGAGTCATAGCCATGTCAAAATTTAGGAATATGGTAGTTCATCTATACGATAAAATAGATGAAAAAGAAATATATAATATAATAAAAAATCATCTTGAGGATTTTGAGTATTTCATTGAAGTCATTTTTAATAATTATATCGAAGAAAAAGAGGAAGAAATGGAAGAAAAAGAAGATTAGGAAATCCCTGAATAATGTATAATAATATAATAGAAGAAAAATATGGGGGTGATGGTTTTGAAAAAAATTGAGATAGAGGTCCCCCGATCTCATAAAACAATTTACTGAAGAAATAAGTAAAGAATATAAGAATAAAATAGAAAAAATAATTCTATTTGGCTCCTATGCCCGTGGTGAGGCTAATAAAGACAGTGATATTGATATTCTAATTATCTGGAAAGGGAAGAGAAGTGAAGGAGCTAAAAAAATAGAAAACATTGCATATGAATATTTGTTAGACCAGGGATTATATTTTTCTATCAAAGTATTAAGTATAGATCAATATAAAAGATTAAAAGAAAAAGGAAGTCCTTTTATAAATAATATTACCAAAGAAGGTGTTAATCTTGTCTAAGAGTTTATTTGAGTATTATGAACGACTGTATTTTATAATAGAAAGGAGAATATCATGAAAGAAGAAAACATTTCTAATATCCTTAAACCTTTGGTTAAGTCGGGAGTTTATAAAAATGAAGAAGTAGCACTAAAAGATATTGTTGCTACTCATATTGAAAAAAAAATAAAAAATTATGAAATTATAATTAAAGAAATTGAAAATAAATATAATATGAAATTTGATGAGTTAACTGATAAGTTGAAACATGAAGCTAATTTTGAGGAAGAAGAGGATTGGATGGAAATTAAAGCTGCTATTGTAATGAAAAATGCATGGGAAAAAGCTAAAAAAATGTAATTAGGAATGAAAATTATGTTAGAGATATTAAAAAATGAATTAATCGAAGCTCAAAAAAAAGTTAAAAAATTTGAAGATAAATACAATAAAGATTTATCTACTTTAGAATCTGAGGGTGTAGGTACTTCAATGGAAGAACATGATGATTATATGGAGTGGCTTTTTTGGCAAAGTACAGTTGAAAATGCCAGAAAAATAATTAAAAAATATGAATCTTTTTATTCTTGAAGATTAGTTTGATATAATATAATAAAGTATTGAGAATAAATATTATAAGGATGATTCAAAATGTATTTAACTGAAGAAATGAAAAAACAAATAAAAAAAATTTTGAGCAAACATAAAATTAAAAAAGCAGGTATTTTTGGTTCATATGTTAAAGGAAAAGCAAATAATGACAGTGATCTTGATTTGATTGTTGAATTAGTAAATAATGATTTGTTTGAATTAATTTCATTAAAAAATGATATAGAAGAAGAATTGAATATTTCTGTAGATATTATTACTTATGATGGTTTAATTGAATTTGCAAAAAAGGAACAATTTAAAAAGGAAGTATTGCAAGAACAGGAGATATTATTATGATATAGAAAGGTGAATATCATGAAAGAAGAAAATATATTCTATTAACCTGAGGTGAATTAAATGAATCATAATGATGTAAAATAATATTTATTGAAATCCAAGGAGGTAGGAGAGGTAAGAATGAGGAAGAAAAAATTATTGAGCTTTCAAAAAGACTTATCCCAGAAAGGAAAGGTGATATCATGACTGTTGCTGAAGAGCTTCGTAAAGAAGGAGAACAAAGGGGTGAAAGAAAAGTTTTAATTGAAACTGTAACAATTCAACTTGAGAAGAAATTTAAAGTGGAACTTCCCAATAATATTCTAAAAAAAATTGCAATTGCTGATATAAAAAATTTGATGAAAATAAGAGATAATATATTTGATATTAAAAATCTTGATGAAATCAAAAAAATACTTGATTAAAATTTATTTAAGAAAAATTATAAAAAAAAGAAGGAGATTTTTAATGAGCGTAGAATATATATTATAAGTTGTTTAAAGAATGAACACAAATCATAAATTCACTAATGGAGCTGACAGCTATGACAAAGGAAAAAGACATATTAATGTTACTGGAAAATAATAGTGATATCAGTCAGCGGGAACTGGCTAAAAAGGCTGGAATCTCCCTGGGTACAGTTAATTATTTATTAAAAAAATGTGTTAAAAAAGGATTATTAAAGATAGAAAGACTAAATTCCCGAAACTTAAAATACATACTGACACCGGCGGGTATGAAAGAAAAGATGAAAAGAACCTTATCCTTTGTTAAAAGGTCATATAAGGCTATTATTCAGTTACAGGATGACATATGCCGGTTAGCTAAAGAAAAAAAGAAACAGGACTATAAGATATGGATTATGGGAGAAAAGGATGAAATATATGAAATAGTGGTTCATTCTTTAAAGAGAAATAATATAGATTTTTCTGAGGCTCAAAAAAAAGAAGATATTACAATAACAAAGGACCAAAAAACTACTGTAATCTACTGGGATGTTGATAATATAGTGATGGAAAAGCAAAATGATATAGAATATATAAATCTTTTAAAGGTAAGTAAAACAGATATAAAATAAAATACCATAAATTAATTTTAAATATTTGTATTTATAAGCAGGAAAATAGCAATTTTGATTGAATATATATTAATATGTTAAAACAATGAACAAAAATATAATTTCTTTAAAGAAAAATAATGGTAATGACAACAGTCGTCATTTGAAAAAGCTGGTAAAATATGATATATTTAACTTAATGTTAAAAAATACCAGCTGAAAGGATGATTTCAAATGACATTAGAAGCTTATTATCCCGTATCATTACCACCTGATAAGATTGATGAAAAGCAGTTTCGACAGTTGGCCAGAGAGTCCAGCATTGAGTTATCCCGGTTTGATGGGATGATCAGACACTGTGAAAATAAAGCTTCAGTTCTGGCTTTTCTGAGAGCTGAAGAAGCAATTTGTTCTATTTTTCTGGGAATCAGAAATCTGAGTTTTAGAGAACATTTGAATAAATTGTTGGCAGATAGTTATATTGCAGATGATTTTAAAGAAATAAGGTTTTTGTTAAATTATTATAAAGAAGCTAAACAAGGAATTACAGAAAAAGGATTTACTGTGGATGTATTACATGAGTTTCAGGAAAAATTATATCAGCACCGCATGAAACGCTGGTTATCTCAGGACAAGCTATACAGGGAAAGACTGCCCTGGTTAATTGTTTTTAATGCTGATGAGTTTGATATGCGGCTTCATACTCATCCCAATAAAGATAAACTGGACCAGTTGTTTGATAATCTGGATCAGTTTATTAGGGGAAGTGAACTTTCTCCACTGGTTACAGCTGCTATTGCTTATGGGCAACTGGTTATGATTCATCCCTGGCGTTATGCCAACTGGCGAACCACAGGTGTTTTTGTTCCTTATTTGTTTAATTTTTTAGGTTTGACAAGAGAAAGAGAGTTTTACATAAGTAAAATTCTTTCTCAGAAGAGAGATCAATTCTATGAGTTAATTTATAATGTATTTGAAAATCAGAAGTGGGATGACTGGATTAAGTTTTTTATTCAACAGGTAAAAATAAAAGCTGAAAAAGATCAGCAAAAAATTGATCATATACTGGAGTTTAATCAACAATTTCGTAATGAATTAATTGAATCAACTAATTCCTGGAAGATACACAGAGTAAAAAAGCATTTAATGAAACATCCTATCTTTTCTAAAAGTGATATTTACAGTAGATATGGCTTGTCCAGGGGTTGTGTAAATAATTTTGTCAACACTTTAGAGGAAAAAGGATATTTACTAACTGATGGTAGAAAGCAATATGTTAATTTTATTATTGCAGAACTTATTGAAATTATTGAGTCCTGATTTCTGTAAAGTACGTTGGTATCAATATTCAATAATATTGAAATATGATGTAATTTAGAGTCCTAGTGAATGAAATTTAAATATAAAATTTCTGT
>PWOK01000032.1 GCA_003557445.1 Halanaerobiaceae bacterium | reverse complement strand
TATTTTCCAGAACAGAGGTCTGTTCATTAAACTCTCTGACATAAAAAAGCCTACCATCAGGTCCTTCGAAAAACACATCTTCCTGAACATCAGGCATTGGCTGTTGTAATATGGAAAGCCTGATAATATTACGGGCACGGTGATTGGTCCAGGGAACAACCTCTTCATTAATAACATAAGTTAAACCACTGATAAAAATGCCCAATACAATTAAAGGTACTATTAAACGGTACAGACTTATCCCACCCATTCGTAGTGCAGTAAATTCATTATCTCTATTTAAACGACCAAGACCATAAATTGTAGCAAACAATATAGCTATAGGAAAGGTTGTTACTATCACCTCTGGAATCTGATATAAAAGCAATTCTAAAACTTCAATTATCGGTATGTTCTTTACTATTATTAAATCTGCCAGTTCATATAATATACCACTTAATACTATTACACTTACCAAAAATATTCCTATTAAAAAAGGATTAAAAACCTGTTTAAATATGTATATATCAATAATTTTTTTATTCCAGCTTAATTTCATATTTAAAATCACCTTTATCTATTTTTAAATTAACCCTGTTTTATATATACCTTACTGATTATATATTCTATCAATTCTCCTTAAAACCTGCAAATTAAGACTATTAATTTAGTGGTTGATTTTACATATTATTAAAAAGCAGTCTGTATATGCTTTTTTTAAAAATGTTATAAACTTCCAGCAGGATTTGTTCCTTTTGTCTTTAATATCTAAAACATAACTCTCAAATTAATAAAGGAGGGATTATATGTGTTTACATAAAAAACATAAGTTTATTCTTTTTATCTTTTTGATTCTTGTTTTTTTTACCGGGTGTTCCGAATTAAATCAAAATTTTAATTCTTCCGGGATAATTACAGGAAAGGTAATTCTCAATCACCAGGCTACAACTTCTATAGATAATAATATTTATAATAATAGTATAATACAGAATGACAATATTGTACATACTTCAAATCAAAATAACACAATTTTAATTAATACCATGGCTTATAAATCAAAAACCTATATTATGAATTTAAAACATAAATATGATAGAGAATACATAACTCAAAACATCTTAAAAAATAAAAGTATAATAATTAATAAAATAAATGATAAAACTTATACAGTAAAAATAACTGAAGAAAATAAAATAAATAATATACAGGATCACCCTGCTGTTTCATATATAGAACCTGATTATCTGGTATTTTCACAGTATTTTCTTCCAGATGACCCTGAATACTACAGACAATGGAGTCTTGACCTTCTGGAAATTGAAAAAACCTGGTCTCATGGATATAAAGGAAGTAATGATATAATTGTAGCCATTATAGATACTGGAATTACCGATCATTCTGATTTAAGGGATAATTTGATTATTAAAAATAACCAGATATTTGGTAAAGATTATATAGATAATGATTATAATCCAATTGATGAGATTCCTGGTTTTAAACACGGGACACATGTAGCAGGAATAATAGGCGCAGCAACTAACAACAATAAAGGTATCGCCGGTATCAACTGGGAAATCAGTCTTTTACCTGTACGTATTATTGGGCCAGAAGGAGGAACCAGCAGTGACCTGGCATCAGCTATCAGATGGGCTGCAGATTATGGTGCCCATATTATCAATTTAAGTCTGGCAACCATGAATGGCAGTAATGTTCCCAGAGCTCTGGAAGATGCCGTAAAATATGCACACAGTAAAGATGTAATAATGGTTGCTGCTTCTGGTAATGGAGATCCCTTTGGTAGAGCCCTTGATTCTGTAAGTTATCCGGCCAGTTTTCCTGAAGTTATCAGTGTGGGGTCTATTAATAGGCATAAAGAAAGATCCACTTATTCCAATTATGGAAGAAACCTTGACCTTGTTGCTCCCGGTGATAATATATTAAGTACTGATGGTACTTCAGATTATAGTTACTCCAGTGGAACTTCAATGGCTACACCTCATGTCACTGGTATAGCAGCACTTTTATATAGTTCTGGCCTCACCAATCCTGATGATATTAAAAATATATTAAAAGAAACTGCCTTTAACCCTGTTTCTCCTGGAGAAAACAAAGAATATGGTTCAGGACTGGTAGATATTAACCGGGCTTTAGGTATCACCAATACTTTTGAAAAAAATATTGAGAAAGAAAAATCAGAAAAAATCACTGATTTAAAAATTTATACTGCTAAAGACCATGGCCATCAATTTGAAATCACATCAGGCCCGGTTAGTCCAGATGAAAATGGTTTTTTTAATCTGGAAGCAACTGAAGGCAATAAAATTATTGTTTTCTGGCTTGATACAAATAATAATCGAAAAATTGATACTGGTGATTATTATAAAACAATAGAAAATATACAGATAAAAAACAACAAAAAAATAAACATTGGTACTGTAGAATTAAAAAAAATCGATTTATCTAGTTGATATCCAGTTGAACTTCATTTTCTCTACTGCCATCTTTAGCGCTAATAGAAAATATATTTATTAAGGAGGCTGTTCTGGGTAACTCTTTTTCTTCTATAGTAAAACTGCCCCAGTATGGTCCTCCACTGGCAGCTGTGGTAAAACTTTCAATCAAAAGATTTTCCTCTACATCTTTTACAGTATAATTTATATTTGCTTCAAAAACACGGGCCAGTCCTTTAATCAAAATTCTTTCTTCTGATATATCTTTATCCATAATTTTAATATTTTCACTTTCAACAATAAATGGTTTAACTGGTTGCTGACCAACAACAACCGGTATAAATTCCTCTACCCCTTCGGCTTCAAAGAAAACTGTCCTTTCATCTGCCTTTGTTTTTTTCACAGTAAAAGGGTAACTTATAATCTGAGCAGTTTTTTCCTCTGGTTCATTAAATAAAACCTGTACATTTAAACGCTCATTAGTTTTTAGTATATCAGTAATTGTTACCTCATAACCTGCTGTACGTTTTTCTCCCCAGTTTACTATAATATATCTATCATCCTGAAGATCAACAACCCCTGCAGCAAAATACTGGCGCATATTTTCCAGCCAGGTTAAAATTTCCTCTGGTAATTCTTCCTGTTTTTGCTCGATAATTGAATCCTTCTGATCTGTTTCTGACTGATCATTATCATCGCGGGTTTCACAGGCAAATAAAGAAAAAACAAAGGATATTATCAACAGAACAATTAACATTTGCCTTTTCATTTTAGATCCCTCTTCTCTATTTTATATTACAGGATATTTATTGGTTCTCATCTTTAATATGGTTTAATTAACATGTTTTATTCTTTTTTTAAAAAAACATACCCCTGTTATTTATAACAGGGGGATATAATAAAATTAATTGTCAGATCGATATGGCGCTATCTTACACAGGCAGGTGTACCACCATTGTTACGGTGATATTCAATACAGGCACAGCAAAAACTATGTCGATCACAATTAGTAGCACCACATGTGCAATCTTCCTTATTAACTTCAAGATTAGGGCAATCTTCTCTCGGCTTAACCATTTTATTTCCTCCTTCCTCTATAAATTTTTTTATGTATATCCCCTTTTTTAAGGGGATGTATCATTTTTAACAAATCCAGCATCCAGCTGTTCCACCACCTGGTCAGTAATATTAATTCCTCCCTCTTTTACACTCTGCTTATAAATAATAATCTGCAAATTTTTCTGTTCTTTTATCTCCTCAAGAACTAAATTAATTTCTTCTCTTAATTTATTTTCATATTCCTGTTGGTATCCCAAAAACTGTTGATAAATATTGTTTGTTTCTTCTTCATTATCCCTATTTTCCTGATATTGTTGTTCCAGATCATTGCTTATCTGGGTTAATTCATCAGAGAGCTGTTCAGCCCTTTTGCTTTCCAATAAAACCTGTTCCATATCTAAAACACCAATTTTATATTCTTCTGTTGTACATCCTGACACAAATAATACTAATATTAGACCTATAAAAATTATCAATTTAAATTTCATTCTCTTTCCTCCATTCATTTATAATAAGGAACTAATTTATTAATAATATCATTATAAAGACCTACTGGTATCTGGCTTCTATCCAGTAATTCCTGTTTTCTTTTTCTGATTTCTTCTTCCATTAATTTTTGTTTCGTGTTGGCAAACTGTATCATTTTTTCATTATATTCGGCTCTTTTCCTCTCAATTTTTCTTTCTTTTTCTGCAAGTAGTTGTTCCTGATAATTATTTAATTTTTCCTGGTATTTTTCTTCCTGTATAATTATTTTTTCTTGAGCAATTTCCAGTAACTCTTTTTCTTTTTTTTGAAACTTTTCTTCAATAATATAGTTGATCTCCTCAAGTTCTTGTCTTACCAAACTTTCATCAGTTTGTGTTAATTCATGGAATTTTAATTTTAAATCTAAATTAATTTTTTGGGAAAAATACTCCCTTATTAAATCACTCTCATAATAATCCAGCTGAGCCAGTTCTTCTTCTTTAATTTTTTCTGCATATTCTTCCAGTTTCTCTGAATAATAATTTTGTTTTTCTAAATATCTGGCTTCTTTTTCTGTTTTTATCTGATTAATATT
>PWOK01000083.1 GCA_003557445.1 Halanaerobiaceae bacterium | reverse complement strand
TTTTTCTCTTTATAGGCATATTTAAGGGTATTATCAATAAACCTGCTCAGTTCATTCTGTAAATTATTTTTTGCCTCTTTCATTTTTTTATTTATTTCTGCTTGAGTTAGTTTTTTTCCCTTTCCAATTATATGTTGGTCTTTGAACAAAAAACCATCTTTAAATTGTATTTTATCCCCTTCATTTATTGAGTTAATAAGATTTTTATTAGCTTCAATAATAGGGATTCCTGCTTTTAATAATATCCGGGGACCTTTATTGGGATATTTTCCACTAATAGATTTTTCTGTGTTTATTATCCCTTTTATCCTGCAATTTACCAGAGAATTAGCAGCAACCTGATCTAAATCCCTGTGCGAAATAACTGCTATCTGGCCCGGTTTAATTCTTTTTACTAATTTTTTTGTTTTTTTATCAATAATTACTTTACCCTTTAACATATAAATATTATATGTTGATTTTTTAAAAACATACTGGTATATAATTCATTAAGATATATTAACCAGCTTTTAATTCCAGTCTTAATTTATCAGCTATTTTAGCAATAAATTGAGAATTTGTAGGTTTTGTTTTAGAAATTGTGTTTGCAAAATATTCCTTTAAAGCATCTCTATTACCTCTTTCCCAGGAAACTTCTATAGCATGTCTAATTGCTCTTTCAACTTTGCTGGAAGTTGTTTCAAATTTTTCAGCTACTGCAGGATATAACTTTTTTGTAATTCCATTTATTAAATAAATATCATATACAACCATTTTTATAGCTTCACGAATATATAAGTATCCTTTTATATGTGCAGGTATTCCCAGTTCATACATTATTTCAGTTATCCTGATATTAATATCATTTATTGTGGCATTTTCATTAATTTGATTATTACTATTATTCAAATTAATATTATATTCAGTGTCTGAATTTTTTACTGGCTTGAATATTTGGCGTATTCTGGCTATTAATTTATCAATTTCAAAAGGTTTCATTATATAATAATTTGCCCCCAGAGAAACTACCTTCCTGGTGATATCCTCCTGACCAAACCCTGTTAAAATAACTGTTTTGATTTTATTAATACCAAGTGTATTCATTTCCTCCATAACACCAATTCCATCAAGTTTAGGCATAATTAAGTCAAGAATAATAAGGTCAAGTTCATTTTTATTTTTCTTGATTAAATTAATTGCTTCCTTGCCATCATGACCAACACCAATTACATTCATGTCCTTTTCTTTGTCAAGTGATTCTTCCAGTAATTCACAAAAGTCTTTATTATCATCCACAATTAAAATTTTTATTTTCTTCAATATTATTCCCCCCTGCATAATTTGTTTAAAAATGGTATCATTATAGCAAATACCATTATATATATATTTATATATATCGGACAAAATTCCTGCTTTCTTTTAGGTTTTTTTATATATAAGTAACCCCCTTTCTTCAAGGGGGTTAATATTCTTAAAAATTAACAGCTTTTTTCTGTCTGTAATTATCCATTATTTCAGTTTCCCTTAACATCCATTCAGCAAAAACCCCATAACCTTTTGTTGGGTCATTAATGAATACATGTGTAACTGCCCCTACCAGCTGACCATTTTGAATTATGGGACTACCACTCATTCCCTGGACAATTCCTCCAGTTGATTTTTTTAAATCTGAATCAGTTATATTAATGACCATCCCTTTGGAATCAGGCTGGCCCTGGATATTAACCCTTTCTATGGAAATTTCAAACTCTTCTATCTCCCCTCCTTTTACTACAGTATAGATTTTTGCTGGCCCTTTTTGCACCTGAGAACTTGTGGCTACGGGTATTGCTTCCTCAAAAAAGGGATTACTCGGTAATTTATTTAATTTTCCGTATATTCCAAATTTTGTGTTTTTTTCTATTAGACCCAATTTATCCTGAGCCTGATAAAATGTTCCCTGTTTTTGTCCGGGTACTCCTCTTCTTCCATAATTAATACCGGATATTTGTGCTTCAACTATTTGACCTTCTCTTAGATTTATTTTCATCTGGCTATTTGCTTCAGTAATAACATGTCCCAGTGCTCCATATTCAAGTGTTTGCGGATTATAAAATGTTAAAGTACCCACTCCAGCTACTCCATCATCAACATAAAGACCTATTTGATACTGTCCATATTTGTTTATCTGTGGTTTCACTTCTATTTCATTAATTTCACTATTTTTTTTCTTAATTGTTAAAGAAATTTTTTTTTCCTGTTCTCCATATTTATTAATTTTTTCAGATAGCAAAATTTTATCATTTATTTGTTGTTCATTAACCTTTAAAATAATATCTCCAACTTCTATACCTGCCTTTTGAGCTGGAAATTTCTTCTGACCACTAACAGTTTCTACATAAGAATTTTTCACCACCATTACACCCTTACTTCTCATCAAAACACCGATAGCCTGTCCTCCCGGCATCACTTCTATTTCAGGTAGAATATTTATCTCAACAGTCCTGATCGGAATTAGATTAAATAATTTGAATTCCACAGTTGTAATTCCGGTTTCCTTTGCCAGAATGGTCAGTGGTTCCCGGAAATCAAACCTGATAGAATCCTGACCAATTTTTTGATTATTAATAAATAATTCTGAATCATCTCTTCCCTTAATATAAATATCAAGAGGCAGAGATACCTTGAGACTGGCCTCATTATTAATTATTAATGATTTTGATTCAGGAATTATATTTGAAATATAATAAAATGATATTATAAATACTGTTATTAAAACTAAAAAAATAGATAAACCTATTTTTACTCTTTTTCTGTGCAATTTATCACTCCCTCATAAAAAAAAATAAGATATCTCTATAAATAGAAATACCCAGAGTAAAATAGGTTTATTCAGTTAGATATTGGCAGCTTATTTACTTTTTACTTTCTGCCATTTTTAACATTTCTTCAGCATGCTGGTAAGTTGTCTCAGTTGTCTTTACTCCTCCCAGCATTCTGGCCAGTTCTTCTTTTTGCTGTTCATAATTTAATTCTCTTATCATAGTATAAGTTCTGTTGTTTTTCGTCTTTTTATTAATAAAATAATGTGTATCAGCCATACTGGCTATCTGTGGTAAATGGGTGATACATATTACCTGTCTTTTTCTACCGATAAGTGCCAGCTTTTCGGCCATCATCTGGGCAGTTTTACCTCCCACACCACTATCCACCTCATCAAAAATTAAGGTATCCACTTTATCTATATCAGCAATTATAGTTTTTAAAGCAAGCATAATTCGTGATAATTCTCCACCGGAAACTATTTTGGTCAGTGGTTTTAATTCCTCCCCTGGATTGGTTGAAATTAAAAATTCTACCTTATCCAGACCACGTGGGCCCGGTTCTTTTTCCTTAAAATCAACTTTAAAGATAGTTTCTTTTAAAGCCAGATCTTTTAATTCTTCTTTAATTAATTCTTCCAGTTTTTTAGCATGTTCCTGGCGAATATTTGACAGCTGGATTGCCAGTTCATTATATTCTTTTTTTAGTTTTTCTTTTTTCCCAATAAGTTCTTCTTTAATCTCTTCTCTTGACTCAAGTTCTTTTCTTTTATCAATTAAATTGTCCTTATATTCTAATATTTCTGTTATACTGTCCCCATATTTTTTCTGTAAAGTTTGAATCAAATCCAGTCTATCTTTAATTTCTTCAAGCCTTTCCTCATTATATTCAAGTTCCTGATGATAATTTTGAAATTCAAAACTTAAATCCTGTAACTGATAAAATGTATCTTTCAAGTGTTTAAAAAAATCATTTAATTGAGAATCATAACTTTTTATATCTTTCAGTTCTTTCATCAGCTGTCCAATCCTATCAATAATATTTTCTCTGTTAAAATCTTCTCCATTTAATTCACTGGCTATCATTCCACTAACTGAATGAATTTCTTCCATATTGCTCAATATTTTATATTCTTTTTTTAATTTGTCCAGTTCACCTGTTTTTAAGCCTGCTTCTTCAATTTCTTTAATCTGAAAATTAAGCATATCCAGTTCTCTTGCCAGTTCTGCTTCATCAATATCCAATCCTGATAATTTATTTTTTATATCCTTAATTTTTTCATATTTTTCTTTTAAAATCATCAATTTGTTCTTTACTTTTTCTCCAATAAATTCATCAAGTAGATTTAAATGTTCTCCAGAATTCAATAATGATTGATGTTCATGCTGTCCATGGATATCAACAAGATATCTGCTGATTTTCCTTATCATACTGAGGGTTGCCATCTGACCATTTATTCTGCTTCTATTTCTTCCTTCTGTTTTAATTTCCCTGGATAAAAGTAATATTTCTTTATCCGGTTCAATCCCGGCTTCTTTTAGTATCTGGTTGATTTTTTCCAGCTGTTCTGGCTCATAGACAGCTTCAATATAAGTTATGCGATCTTCATCTCTAATAACATCGGTTGATGCTCTGGAACCCAGAAGCATATCAAGAGCCCCGATAATGATTGATTTGCCGGCACCTGTTTCCCCGGTTAATACATTTAAACCATTCTTGAAATTAATTTCAAGGTCATCAAACAAAATAAAGTTTTTAACTTTTAAATCAACCAGCATAATTTACACTTCCTTTGATATATGTTGTTTTTTTAAACCAGTCCTGATCTCATTTTTTCATGAAGTATATCATAAAAAGTTCTATCAGGTAATGTTACCAGAGAAATATCTTTTTTTGCAGCTTCAACAATGATCATATCACCTGTTATCAGGCTAAAAGAATCATTACCATCAGTGGTAATTTTCATTTCGTGATTTTCTCCAGAAACAATAATTTTTACTATTTCCTGATCTGATATGACAAGAGGGCGTACATATAAAGTATGGGGACATATGGGAGTGATAATTAATGCTCTCAGACAGGGATTAACTATCGGACCACCTGCTGAAAGTGAATAAGCAGTTGAACCTGTTGGGGTAGCAGCAATTAAACCATCTGCCCTGTATGAATTAACCTGTTTATTATTTATATAAAGATCAATACCTATCATACGGGCATTAGCTCCTCTATTTACTACAGTATCATTCAGAGCAAAACTTTCAAAAACGATTTTATTATCTCTTTTAACTTTTGTTTTCAATAACATTCTTTTTTCAATTTTACAATTACCGGAGATTAATTTCTGAAGAGTTTCCTCTATTTCATTTATTTCAATCTCTGTTAAAAATCCAAGTCTCCCCATATTAATTCCCAATATGGGAATTTCTGTTCCGATAAAATTGCGGGCTGTGTATAAAAATGTGCCATCACCACCAAAAAGAATAATCAAATCGGAACTTTCTCTTAGTTTAGAAAAAGAAGCTTTTTTATGCTTTTTACTCATCTGTTTAGCCGCTTTTTCTTCAATAAATATATTAATATCTTTATCCTGAAGCCAGTCAATAACTTTACTGGCCACCTGAAAAGTCTTTTCCTTATTAATATTTAAAACCAATCCCACACTGGAAATTTTTTTCATGATTATTCCAACTTTCTATGAGCTTTATTTACCACTTCACTTATATTTTTATTCCAGGCTTCCATATTATTTTTCTGTTGATTATTTTCCAAATTAATTAAAAATTCTATATTATTGCTATTGGCTCCTGTTACCGGAGAAAAATCCAGCCCTTTTAAAAATAAATTTTCCTGATTAAAAAACTCACTTAATTCATTTAAAATATCTATATGTACATTTTTGTCCTTGACCAGACCTTTTTGTCCAACCCTATCTCTTCCTGCTTCAAATTGAGGTTTAATCAGGGCAATAATCTGACCTTTTTCCTGCAAAAATTTTTTGGCTACAGGTATAATTAATCTTAATGAAATAAAAGAAACATCAATAACTATTAAGGGCACCTTAATTTCTAGTTCTTGAGGTTTTAAATATCTAAAGTTCGTCTTCTCAATTACCTTTACCCTTTCATCCTGTCGAAGTTTCCAGGCCAGCTGTCCATATCCCACATCAATCGCATAAACTTTAGATGCTCCATTTTGCAGGAGACAATCAGTAAAACCTCCTGTAGAAGCACCTACATCAATGACTTCCTGTCCTTCCGGATCAACCTTAAAAACCTCCAGTGCTTTTTCCAGTTTTAGACCACCCCTGCTGACATAAGGTATCTTTTTACCTTTTATCTCTATTTTATCATCAGGATTAATCTGAGTACCGGCTTTATCTACCAATCTATCATTAACATAAACTTTTCCAGCCATTATTGCCCGTTTTGCCTTACTGCGTGAAGAAAAATAATTTTTTTGATGAAGGATTTTATCTAGGCGTTCTTTTTGGGCCATATTATTGCCTCCGGGTTTTTTAATAACTGTTGCACTTTTTTGACAATACCTTCAGTATCAAGTCCATAAATTTTTCTTATTTTTTCTGTTGATCCATGGGGTATAAATTCATCCGGTAATCCCAGTCTTTCAAAATAATCAATATTTAGATTATGTTCATTTATTAATTCCAGAACAGCACTACCAAATCCTCCTGTAAGTACCTGTTCTTCAACAGTAATTATATATTTATATTTTTTAATTTCTGTTAATAGCAATTTTTGATCAAGTGGTTTTATAAAGCGGGCATTAATTACCCCTGTTGAAATACCTCTTTTGGCAAGTATTTCTGCTGCTTCAAAGACAGGCATTACCCTGGAACCAACTGCAATCATAAGAACGTCTTTTCCTTCTTTAAGAATTTCTGCTTTACCTATCGGTATTTCTTTTAAATCTTTATCCAGTTCTGTTTGATAACCTCTTCCCCGTGGATACCTTACCGAAATGGGACCTTCATGATTAACAGCTGTATATAACATGTGTTGTAATTCATTTTTATCTTTTGGGGCCATAATTGTGATATTGGGCATCATTCTTAAATAAGAGATATCAAAAACTCCCTGATGGGTTTCTCCATCCTTACCAACTATTCCAGCTCTATCAATGGCAAAAGTAACAGGTAATTTTTGCATACATACATCCTGTATGATTTGATCAAAAGCCCTCTGTAAAAAGGTTGAATATACAGCCACTACAGGTTTTTGACCACCTCTGGCCAGTCCTGCAGCCAGAGTAACTGCATGTTGTTCTGCTATTCCTACATCAAAAAATCTATCTGGAAATTGTTCTGCAAATAAATCCAGACAGGTTCCTTTGGGCATTGCAGCAGTAATTCCCGTTAATTTTTGATTACTCTTTCCCATTTTGATCATTGTTTGTCCAAAAACCTGACTATAAGTTAAATCACTTTTTTGGGGAGTACCATTTCCAGATTTTATATCAAAAGGGCCAACTCCATGATATTTGCTGGGATTATCTTCAGCCGGTTTATATCCTTTACCCTTACACGTATTTACATGAATGAGGACAGGACCATCAATTCTATCTGCTTTTTGAAAATTATCTATTAATGTTTCTATATTATGACCATCAATTGGGCCCAGATAAGTGAATCCCATTTCTTCGAATAATACACCTGCAATAATAGTATATTTTAAAGCATTTTTTACTCTATCCACTGTTTTGGAAACAGTTTTACCTATTCTGGGTATTCTGTTTAATAGAAATTCAATATCCTCACGCACTCTACTAACAGCCGGGTCTGTTCTGATACTGGACAAATATTGTGATAGAGCACCAGTATTTGCTGAAATCGACATCTCATTATCATTCAAAATAATATTAAGATTTGTTTTGAGATGACCTGCATGATTAAGTGCTTCAAAAGCCATTCCCCCGGTTAAGGCTCCATCTCCTATAATTCCATATATACGGTCTTTTTTATTTTCCAGATCCCGGGCCAGGGCCAGTCCCAGTGCTGATGATATAGAAGTACTGGTATGACCTGCCTCTATAATATCATGAATACTCTCTTTTCTTTTTAGATAACCACTTAATCCATTATATTTTCTCAGTGTTGAAAATTTATTTTTTCTTCCGGTTAAGATCTTATGAGTATAGCTCTGATGACCCACATCCCAGACAATTTTATCTCTGGGGCTATTTAAATGATAATGCAGGGCAACAGTTAATTCTACAACCCCCAGATTGGAAGCCAGGTGCCCCCCTGTTTCAGAAAGATTCTTAATTAAAAAATCTCTTATTTCTCGAGACAGTTTTTTTAATTTATCCTGTGAAAGATTTTTTAAATCTGCAGGTCCATTGATTTCATTTAGTAAATCATTCATTTTCCCACCTCTTTATATTCTTGCTCCTTATCTCTGTTTATTTCATAATTATACCATAATTAATTTTTGGTATCAAATCAAGAATTTCTTTCCAGAACAAAATCAATTAAATTATTTAAATTAATTGCACTTTCACCAAATATACTAATGGCTTTTTTAGCATCATCAGCAATTTTTTGGGCCTCTTTCTGAGCTTCTTTCAACCCGAGTAATTCTGGATATGTAGCTTTATTTTTTTCCAGATCACTACCCACATCTTTGCCCAGTATTTCCTCATCTGCTGTAATATCGAGAATGTCATCTGTAATTTGAAAAAGCAATCCGATTTTTTGACCATATTTTTTTAAGGCCTTTATTTGCTCAGAATCAGGATTACCACAATAAGCTCCGGCAAGAACAGAAGCTACAAACATGGCACCTGTTTTATTCTCATGAATTTTTTCTAAATCATGCAATTTAAAATCCTTATCTTCTCCTTCCAGATCCAGAACCTGTCCTGCAACCATTCCCTGTATACCAGCTTTCTGGCTGATTATTTGTATTACTTTGATCAGTTTATCAGGTGATAAATTAACTTTACTGATTATATGAAAGGCATGGGTTAACAATCCATCTCCGGCCAGTATGGCAATTCCTGATCCATATACTTTATGATTACAGGGTTGTCCCCGACGAAAATCATCATCATCCATCACCGGCAAATCATCATGAATAAGAGAATAGCTGTGAATCATCTCCAGAGCAGCACCGATTTTAGAGGCAGCTTTAGTATTGCCCCCCATCATTTCTGCAACCAGTAAGGTAAGAACAGGTCTTATTCTTTTACCTCCAGAAAAAAGTGAATATTGCATTGAAGAAAGCAAAGTTTCAGATACTGGGTTTTCAATATTCATTATTTCCCTTAATGTTTGATTTATTATTTCTGCCTTTTCTGACAGAACCTTATTGATCTTTTTCATCTTTTTCCTCCCCATTGTTAAAGGGAACAATTTCAGTAAATTGATCATCCTCTTTTAAAACCATTTCAATTTTATTTTCTGCCTTATCCAGTTCCCTGTTACAATACTTAATCAGTTTGACACCCTTTAAAAATTTAGTCAGGGCATTATCCAGAGATAAGCTTACTGTCTCCAGTTCATTAACTATTTCTTCAAGTTGATTAATGGCTTTTTCAAAACTTAATTCTTCAAGATTTTCAAGATCAATATCCTTATTCAGATCATCAATATTATTCATTGTCTTCACCCTTTTCTTTTATATCATTGACAGTACTGGTGATTAATCCGTCAATAAGTCTTGTTTTTAGTCTGGTTCTCTTTTTTACATCCCTGATACTGGTTATAATTTTTCCATCTTCTTTACTTGAAATACTGTATCCTCTTTTTAAAGTTTTTAAAGGACTGAGGGTATCAAGTTTTCCACCAAGTAGTTCACATTTTTGCCGGAAATTTTTAAATACTTTTTCAGTGTTCCAGCCCAGCTGTCTGCTTAAATAATCCAGTTTTTGTAAATGGTCTGACAGTAATATCTCCGGTTTAATAAAAATCTGTTTACTGATTATTGAATTAATTTTTTCCCTGTAATTTTGTAATTTATTATTAATATTATTATAAATTCTTTTCTGTAGATTATTTAAATGGTTTTCCAGTTCTTTTCTCCTGGCAAGAGCCTGTTCGGCAGCAGCTGAAGGTGTAGGTGCCCTCATATCAGCAACAAAATCAGAAATTGTAAAGTCTGTTTCATGGCCCACACCACTAATTACAGGAATTTGAGAATCATATATAGCCCTGGCTACAATTTCTTCATTAAATGGCCATAAATCTTCAATAGAACCACCACCACGACTAACAATAATTATATCTATATCATTTCTTTTATTTAAATATTTCAGGCCCGCTACAATTTGTTCAGCTGCTTTATCACCCTGTACCAGAGAGGGAACTACCAGAATTGAAATATTTTCAAATCTTCTTTTAGCCACAGATAAAATATCCTTAATTGCAGCACCTGTAGGTGATGTAATAACTCCAATTTTTTTTGGTAAAAGAGGAATTGGTTTTTTTGCTTCTTCAGCAAATAATCCTTCCTTATCCAGTTTTTCTTTTAACTGTTTATAGGCTAAATACAGGGCTCCTTTTCCCTCAGGTTCGATTTTATCAATATAAAATTGATAATCACCCCTGGGTGCATAAACCCCAATATATCCATGTGCAGTTACCTTTAGGCCCTCTTCTATCTCAAATTTCAAATTACGGTTATTCCCCTGGAACATAATTGATTTTAAACAGGCAGAATCATCTTTTAGAGTAAAATACATATGTCCCGAATTATGGTGATAAAAATTGGAGACTTCTCCAGTAACCCAGAGGTCTTTCAGTAAAGAATCCTCACTTAGTAAATTGTTTATATATTTAGTTATTTCCTTAATACTGTATATTTTATACTCCATGATACTTCCTGGCCCTAATAGTGTTTTTCATTAACATAGCTATAGTCATTGGACCAACCCCACCTGGAACCGGGGTTATATATGAAGCCCTTTTAGAGGCTTCTTCAAAATCAACATCACCTATTAATTTACCTTCTATACGGTTAATACCTACATCAATTACTGTAGCTCCTTCTTTAACCATATCCCCTTTAATCAACTCCGGATATCCGACTGCTGCCACAAGAATATCAGCCTGTAATGTTTCTTCTTTTAAATCAGATGTATGGGAATGACAGATAGTTATAGTCGCATTTTTTTCCAGAAGTAAATGGGCTACAGGTTTTCCAACAATATTGCTGCGACCTACTATAACCGCTTTTTTACCATCAATATCAGTATATCTTTCAATTAGTTCTATTATACCCAGTGGTGTACAGGCCACAAACCTCAAACCTTCATTTTGTCCACTAAAAAGTCTCCCTGTATTAACTGGATGAAACCCATCAACATCCTTATCTGGATCAATTGCTTCAATAATCTGATCAGGATTAATATGTTCAGGTAAGGGTAGTTGGACCAGAATTCCGTCAATTTGCTCATCATTATTCAAGTCATCAATCAGTTCAAATAATTCTGCCTCCGGTATATCATCTTCCAGTTGATGAATTTCTGAGTAAACACCCAGTTCATCTGCTACTTTTGCCTTCATTTTTACATAGGTTTCGGAAGCAGAATTATCACCGACAAGAACAACTGCAAGTCCTGGTGCTCTTCCTTCTTTTATTAAAGATTTTACTTCTGTTTTTAACTCATCTCTAATTTTCCCTGCTATTTCTTTACCATTAATAATCTCAGCCATTATAAGTTCCCCCTGTCAATTTATTTTTGTTTCCAGTCCAGTGCTCCGGTAGGACAGGCTTCTATACATTTTCCACATTCACTACAGGATAGAGGTAATCCTTGATCAAAAGAAGTACCAACTCTGGTTGTAAAACCTCTATTTTTAAAACCAAGCAGGGTTTCATTAACAACTTCATTACAGATTTTTATACAGACAGCACATTTAACACATTTTTGTTGATCCATAATGATTTCAGGATGACTGTTATCATAACCATGCTCTGGTTTTACTCCTTTGATTTCTTCAGGATCTGCCCTAAATTTCTCTGAATATTTTTTAAGATCACAATCTTCAACAGCTGTACAACCACATTCCAGACAGCGTTTTCCTTCTTCAGCAATTTCCCCTTCTGTAAAGGTTTCAGTAACTTCATTAAATGTATTTATTCTTTCTGATAGTGAAATTACCTTATAGGGATGTCTTTCTCTGTCAACCGGTTCATCCAGTAATATTAAATCATCTTTATTTAATGACTGCCAGTATCCCTTTGATACATTAATTTTATATGGTTTTTTGTATTCTTCATTATTTAAAAATGCCCTGACATTTAAAGCTGCTTTTCTTCCAGCAGTTACCGCTTCAACAACAGTAGCCGGTCCTGTTACACAATCACCTGCAGCAAACAGATTATTTTCTATTTGCATTGATTGTTCATCAATATCAGCATCTCCCCATTGATTTGCTTTAACGCCTCCGGGGAGTATTGTCTGTTGACCAATGGCCGCAATTACAGTATCCACTTCTACTTCAAACTCACTGCCTTCAATTGGAATAGGTCTTCTACGTCCTGAAGCATCAGGTTCTCCCAGTTCCATTTTTACACATTCCAGTATCAGTTGATCATTTTCTTTTTTTAGACTTACAGGTTGAGTTAAAAATTGAAATTCAACATCTTCTTCCCTTGCATCTTTAATTTCTAAATGTTCTGCAGGCATTTCTTTTTCTGTTCTTCTGTAAAAACACTTAACCGGTTCATCTGTAAGTCTTTTAGCAGTTCTAACACAGTCAATGGCTGTATTTCCTCCACCAATAACAATGGTTTTACCGGGATCCTTCTTGTTTTTTTGCCTTAAAAACTCAATACCAGCTGATACCAGTTCTTCACCTTCAATTCTCATTGATCTTGATTTCCAGCTACCGACTGTTACAACTACAGCATCATATCGATTTTGTAAATCTTCTATATCAATATCTTTACCTATTTCTTTATTACAATAAACTTTAATTCCACCCATTTTTTCAAAATGGGCAAGTTCTTTATCTAAAATTCTCTTTGGTAACCTGAACTCTGGAATACCGTATCTTAACATACCTCCAGGTTCTGGCATTTTTTCATAAATATCTGAAGCAATACCTTCTCTCCTGAGAAAATAACTAACAGCAAATCCGGCAGGTCCTGCCCCAACTACAGCTATTTTTTTATCCTTCAGTTGTGGTAATTCTTCCATATATTCCTCATAATATAAGTCTGCTGCCAGTCTTTTGAAATCATTTATAGCCACAGGTTGATCCTGATCAAGAACATTACGGCGACAATCCTCTTCACAAAAACGGGGACATACCCTTCCAATTGACATTGGCAGGGGTATTCTTTCCTTAATTATTTTTAATCCCTGAAGATGATTTCCTTTACGTCCTTCCCTGACATAATCTTCAACCCGGGCCTGTGCAGGACAGGCCAATACACAGGGTGCTTCACAATCACCATCATGTTCTGAAAGAAGCAAATTCAGAGCTGTCTGTCGCATTTCCTCAACACTTTCTGTGTCAAATTCCAGCTCCATTCCATCTGCGGCCTGAGCAGAACAGCTGGGAATAAACTGTCCACTATTTTTATCCTTAACCACACAGACAAAACAGGAAGTTGTTTTGCTTATATCTTTATTATAACATAATGAAGGTATTTCAATTCCATTTTCACGGGCAATTTCCATAATAGTTTTACCCTGTTCAGCACTATATTCATTATTATCAATCTTTATATTTATTTTACTCATTATTTCCACCTCCTGGTACTACCCTGGATACTGCCTCAACAGGGCAAACCTCGATACAGGAATTACATCTGGTACAAATATCATTATCCACCACAAAATCCTCCGATATAGAATCAACCGGACAATTTTTAATACACAGACCACATTCAAGACATTTGTTTTTATCTATACTTATCTCTACTAGTTGATTACAGAGTAATACAGGACACCTATTTTCAACAGCATGGGCTGTAAATTCATCTTTAAAATATTTCAGTGATGATAATACTGGATTAGGGGCTGTTTGACCAAGCCCACAGAGAGATCCTTTTTTTATTTTATCAGCAATATCTTCAAGAAATTCTGGATCCTCCTCTTTACCTTCTCCAGCAGTTATTCTTTCCAGTGTTTCCAGCATTCTTTTTGTACCTATACGGCAGAAAGTACACTTACCACAGCTTTCTTTTGTGGTAAACTCCAGAAAATAACGGGAGGTTTCTACCATACAGCGGCTTTCATCTATTACAATCAAACCTCCAGATCCCATAATAGCGCCAAGGGATGCCAGAGAATCATAATCAATTGCTGTATCAAAATGTTCAGCAGGGATACAGCCTCCACTGGGGCCTCCTATCTGAACAGCTTTAACCTGACCTTCTTCTGCTCCTCCTATTTCATATACTATATCAGCAATAGTAATACCCATGGGAACTTCAACCAGGCCAGGATATTCAAGATCACCTGCCAGAGCAAATAGTTTGGTTCCTTTACTATTTTCAGTTCCCAGACTTGCATATTCTGCTCCACCTTCACTGATAATCACAGGAATATTGGCAAAGGTTTCTACATTATTTATCATTGTCGGTTTACCTTTAAAACCACTATCAGTGGGATAAGGTGGTCTGAATCTGGGACTACCTCTTTTACCTTCAAGTGAATTTATTAAAGCAGTTTCTTCTCCACAAACAAAGGCTCCTGCCCCTTCTTTTATATTAATTTCAATTTCCTGATCATCAATTATATTTAATCCCTTATCTTTGATCTGTTCAATGGCTATACTCAAATTTTTAACTGCCAGTGGGTATTCAGCCCTGACATAGATAAATATTTTGTTTGCCCCTGTAGCATGGGCTGCTATTAACATACCTTCAAGAACCTGATGAGGAACTGATTCCATCATAGCTCGATCCATAAAAGCACCAGGATCACCTTCATCAGCATTACAGATTAGAATTTTTTCTTCTTCTTTTTTACCGGCCAAAAAACTCCATTTGAGTCCGGTGGGAAATCCTCCACCACCTCTTCCACGTAATCCAGAAGTTTTCACTTCTTCTACCACTTTTTCAGGGGACATTTTCCTGGCTTTTTTTAAAGCACCATATCCACCCTGATCCTGATATTCTTCTAAAGATACAGGATCTATTTTTCCGGCCAGTTTTGTTACTTTTATATGTTCTCTATTATCTCTTTGTTTTCTTATATTAAATCTGGAAAAATCCTCAGTATTTAAAATACTATTTAAATATTCCTTTTCAGGTTTTACTTTTTGATATATAAAAGAATCTGTTTCGGTTATCACTTCAACTAAAGGTTCTGCATAACAGTGACCAATACAACCAACTTCTACAACATCTATACTTTCATCATTTATATTTTCTTTGAAAAAATCAAGAACTTCTTCAGCACCGGCAGCAATACCACAGCTTGCCATACCAACATTAATTCTCTTGATCATTTATCCTCCCCACTTTCTCTATATTCTTCAATTATATTAATTAATTTTTTTCTATCAAGATTACCATATATTTTTCCATTAATACTTACTACAGGGGCCAGACTGCAGCATCCAAGACAGGCAACAGTTTCCACGGAAAATAACCTGTCACCATCTTTTTTTCTGTTTTTCTTCAATTCATCATTTAACCAGTTTAAAACCAGTGATGAACCTTTTATATGACAGGCTGTTCCATCACAGACTGACACCTTATATTTAGCAGGTTTTTCTCGTTTAAACTGGGTATAAAAACTGCTAATACCTTCAACCTCAACCGGTGATATATCAAAATGATCAGCGATTATTTTTATGGCCTTATCAGATATATAACCTTCCTCTGATTGAAAAAGCTGTAAAGCTTTTATTAGCTGTTCCCTCTCATTTTTTAATGAATCCAACTTTACCATTAACAACACCTCAATATTTTAAAGTCTTTTTAATAACTGTAATTAATATATCAAACTTTTATTTAAATGTAAACTGAGATTATAAAATAACACTTGACTTTTTAACATAAGTTAACTATAATATTAAATGTTCTATAAAAATATTATATTAAAATTTTAGTGCTGAAGTGGCGGAACTGGCAGACGCGCATGGTTCAGGGTCATGTGGGCTACCCCCGTGTGGGTTCGAATCCCACCTTCAGCACCATTTTTATGTTTACTTATTACTGCAATAGAAAAAACCCGGGAGGCTATCTAAGGTACCGGGTAATTTCCGAATTTTATCAGATTTTGTCGAGGGACTCAAAAATCTTTAACTCTAATTCTTAGTCCGTTATCTCAATTGCTTTTTCTTTTTCCGTAAATTATTAAAACTGTTGCTATCAAAATATAAATTACTGTGAAATTTAAAAAGATATCCCGGTAAGCATCAGGATGTAAATCAACAAAAAAACCACTAATCCAGACCAGTAAAAATATTGCTGCCATGGTTACTGAATAATGTAGACCATAAATAGCAGTTAAGGGCCAGTCTGGAAACAGGTTAAATATCAAAATACTGCCTATTCCAAGAGAAGTAACAGCAAAACGCATTAATAGATGTGTATGAGTATCTGTTGTTTGTCCCTGTAATAAGGCTATACCAGAACTGGTTATTGTCAATACTGTATATACAATACAAATTAATATAATTGCATTTTTAAAACTAAGTTTTATTCTCATGTTTTCCCTCCTTTTATTAGTCTTAAAAAAAATTGATAATGCACCTCATATTCATATTATTTAATTAATTTTTTTAAATTAAGAATTTTCTTTCTTAAAAAAGGAATAATTATCGGTGAATAACCTAATATATATATAATTGATAACAATATCAAAAGAGAATACACAACTTCCCATATACCATTAATTATAGCTAAAATTAATGCAACGAAAGATAAAATAAATATTAAATTCAAGTATTTCTTTAGCATTTTCATAATTTTGATTCACCAATAAATATTTTTTTATTAAGTCTTTATGATCATCATATATATTTAAATTATCATTCGTTTCTTTGAAAATTAAGTTATCTAAGTCCTGATATATATCACTCATTGAAACTCTCCTCTCACTTTAGACTAATAATGTATATTCCCCCCGATTAACCCCGATATACCTGAGCCACACTGGCAACTAGTATGATATTTTCTTAATGATTTGTTTCTGGTGTGACAGGAACCATTTGTATTATATTCTTTTAAGAAATAATGGAAAATCTCAATTATTATTGTTAACTCTTTTTCAAATGTCACATATAACT
>PWOK01000097.1 GCA_003557445.1 Halanaerobiaceae bacterium | reverse complement strand
GGGGTTTTTGTTGGTTTATCACTTGCTCCCTGGCAAATAAATAAACTGGGATTAAATAAAAAACTACATATGTCTGTAATTATTTTAACTTCCATAATTGGTATTGCTTTTTTTCTTTTTATTCAGAGAACCTGGTTCTTATTAATAGGTTTTATAATAATTCAGATATATAATATTTTAGGATATTACAGTGAAAAGATAAAAAAGAAATTTATATATAAAAATAAAGATGAAAACCCTCATTAATATTAATGAGGGTTAAAGTATTATTCCTTTATGTATATTTTAAAAAAAGTTTAATCTTCAATCTCTGGTTCTTCAAAATCATCTTCTTCAAATTCAGGAACTTCAAATTGTTCGTCAGGCATCTCAGGTTCTTCAAATTCAATCTGTTCAATTACTTTATCAGTAACATTATCAACAATTTCATCTGAGCTTGCAAGCAAAAATTCACTGGCAAATATAAGATCATAGCCTGCTTCATCTTTTGTTTTTTCAGCTGCTTCCTGGATCACCAATAATGGCTCCTGGTGCATTTGTAAAGATGGATTTTCAATAAAAATATCTTCAATGTCCACAATTGCCATTTCAGCATCACTTAAGGCAGCTGATGTTGTATTGTTCTGATTGGTAATAAAAAACTGACTTGAAATAAAAACTAAACCGATTATTAATGTAAACAGAAATAAACTTAATGTAGTTTTCTTCATTAAAAATCAACCCTTTCTTATTTGTTTAATTTTATTTCATATATAAACATATCATCTCAGTCTTAATAAAGAGTTAAAAACAAATTAAGATCGGGTTAAAATTTGAGTTATAAATAGTAGAGTTAATCTGTAAATTTAGAAATAACATCCAGAAGTTCATCTATTATTTCTTCTCCCTGTTTATTTTTAATCGCATTTTTCACACAACCATGACTGTGGCTGTCCAGTATATTAAAACCAACTTTTTTCAAAGCTCCTCTGATAGCACTTATCTGAGTTAATATATCAACACAGTATTTGTCTTTGTCAATCATTTTTTGTACCCCTCTAACCTGACCTTCTATACGTCTTAATCGTACTAATAAATCTTTTTTATCAGATTCACTTAAAGAATTCATGGTATTAACCTCCTCAAAATAATATTTTATATACCCCTACATAGTATTTTACATGTTTACAGGAAAACAGTCAAATATATTGAATTTAACTTGACATAAACCAAAAAATTTGTTAGTATAAAAATACCCTACAGGGGTATAATAAATCATGGGTTAATTGGAGGTTAGATATATGGATAAAAGGAAAACAACTTTAAAGATAATAGGAATGAGTTGTGTTAACTGTTCACAGACTATAGAAAAAACCTTAAAAAAAGCAGATGGTGTTATATCTGCCAGTGTTAATTTTGCTGTGGAAAAAGCATATATAGAATACAATTCAGATAAAATTGATGAGGCTAAATTTGTTGAACTAATTGATAAGGCAGGTTATCAGGGAAAAATAGAAGAAAAAACAAAAAAAATAGAACTAAAAATAGAAGGTATGACCTGTTCCAGTTGTTCAGCAAAAATAGAAAATAATTTAAAAAAGTTAGAAGGGATTGATGATGTTTCTGTTAATTTTTTAACAGAGAAAGCTACAATTAAGTATAATCCGGCTATTGTTAGTATAAATGACTTCAAAAAAACAATATCTAAAACAGGATATAAAGTAATTGATGAAAAAATTGATAAAAAAGATAAGGAAATGGATAATGTCAGAAAAGCTGCTAAAAAAATGTGGGCTTCTATTGCTTTTGCTTTACCTATAATGATATTAATGATGATCGATATGTTCTGGGTCTCTATTCCCTATTATTTTACCATTATTATTATTCTTGGTTTTTTCCCTGTAGTTATAATAGGCAGGGAAACTCACAAAGCTACTTTTAATGCTTTGAAAAATAGAAGTCCCAATATGGATACCCTGGTTACTATGGGTTCTATAATACCCTATATTTTAAATTTTCTGGGTTATTTCTGGCCAATGTATTCCTTTGTAGAAATGGCAGCCAGTATTATGACCTTTCACATGATTGGTAAATATCTGGAAGCTAAAGCTAAAGGAAGGGCTTCACAGGCAATAAAAAAATTGCTGGAAATGGAAGCAAATACTGCCAGGGTTATTGTTGATAATAAAGAAAAAGAAGTACCGATTGAAGAAGTAAAAACAGGTGATATAATGGTTGTTCGTCCTGGAGAAAAAATACCAACTGATGGTATTGTAATAAGTGGAGAAAGTGCAATTGATGAATCAATGGCCACTGGTGAGTCAATTCCGGTTGAGAAAAGTGAAGGGGATGAAGTAATAGGTTCAACAATAAATAAACAGGGAAGACTTAAAGTTAAGGCAACAAAAATAGGTAAAGACACATTTTTATCCAAGGTAATTAAAATGGTAGAAGAAGCTCAGGGATCCAGAGTTCCTATTCAGAAATTTGCAGATAGAGTTACAGGTTATTTTGTACCGGTAGTAATAGTGATTGCTCTATCAGCTTTTGTATTATGGATGTTGTTTCCCGGTTTTTTTATCCCCATAGTAGAATATTTTAATTTCCCCTGGAGTGTAATTGATTTACCTACTTTTTCACTGGCAATACTGGCAACAATCGCAGTTTTAGTTATATCCTGTCCCTGTGCTCTGGGTCTGGCAACACCAACGGCTATCATGGTTGGAAGTGGTAAAGGTGCAGAAAACGGTATCCTTGTTAGAAAAGGGGAAGCCATTCAGACAATTAAAGAAACTAAGATAATTGCTTTTGATAAAACCGGTACAATTACCGTTGGAGAACCTGAAGTAACAGATATTTTGAATTATAATCAGTATAGTAAGCAGGATGTACTTTTTTATGCCGGTAGTCTGGAGAATGCTTCTGAACATCCTCTGGGAGAAGCTATTGTGCAAAAGACTGAAAACCAAAATATAACAATAAATGAAGTAGAAGACTTTACATCAATTACAGGGAAAGGTGTTAAAGGAAATGTTAATGGTAAGGATGTTTTAATCGGAAATAGAAGATTAATGAAGGAAAACAATATAGATCATGAAAAATATGATCAGGTTCAGGAACAATTAGAAAGTAAAGGGAAAACAGCTATGTTGGTTGCAGTTGACGGAAAATTAGCAGGAATTATTGCTGTAGCAGATACATTAAAAGAAGATTCAGTTCAGGCTATTGCTGAAATAGAAAAAATGGGTCTTAAAACAGCGATGATTACAGGAGATAATCAAAGGACAGCTGATGCTATAGCCCGGGAAACAGGAATAAGTAGAGTCATTGCAGATGTTTTACCCGATGGAAAAGTGGAACAGATAAAAAAACTACAGGAGGAATACGGAACAGTAGCCATGGTAGGAGATGGAATAAATGATGCCCCTGCTTTAAAACAGGCCAATGTGGGTATTGCGATTGGAACCGGTACAGATATTGCAATAGAAGCAGCAGATATAACTTTAGTTCGTGGAGAATTGAGTTCTGTCATATCTGCAATAAAATTATCTAATGCTATTTTTAGAAAAATAAAGCAAAATTATTTCTGGGCCTGGTTTTATAATGGAGTGGCAATTCCAGCAGCCTTTTTTGGCCTAATTCATCCTGTAATAGGGGCAATAGCCATGTTTAGTAGTTCAATAAATGTAGTACTAAATTCAACCCGGCTTAGAAAAGTAGATATAGACCCATCTTTTAATAAAACTGTATAAAAATCAAATAAATTTATTTCAGAAAGGGGTTTTGACATGAGTATATTTAATAAAGGAAGTTTAAAGAAAAAAACTATTACTTTAACAGTAAAAGGAATGAGTTGTGAGCACTGTGTTACTACTATTAAAAATAAGTTGATGGAAGAGGAAGGGGTTAGCAAAGTAAAAATAAACTTAAAAAGTGGTAAAACAAAAGTTACTTATTATGTGGAATCAATAGACCGCAATCAGATTAAACAGATAATAGAGGAACTGGGATATAAAGTAAAAGAGTAGAGTTTAAATTTCAATAATTAAAAAAATCCTCAGCTTTATTTAAAAAAGCAGGGGATTTTTTAATAAACAACAGTATCAACTTCAAATTCATCCTTCTGATGGCTTTCAATCTGGATTGATATTTTATTGGGCATATTAATTATAGTGCTTAACATACTTGAGGCATCAATCCAGCCCTGTCTTTCTGCGATTCTATACCTGTGTTCTTCAGGTTCTTTCTGAACTCTAATTTTACCATTGTGCATTTCAATTATTGTTTCCCCAGTTGGCCCTTTGACAGAAATGATTTTAGGCTCAGGTCCATAAGAATCATCAACAGGTATTTCTTTTATACCTTCTTCATGTTGAATAACAAAATATTTATTACCATCAGTATTATCATTTCCCATAATTGTTCTTAAGGGTAAAACAATAAAAAACATACTGATGATTATTATCGAGCTGACTAAAATTTTATCATAAAAAGTCATAAAGGATAATATTTTTTTCAAGAGAAACATTCCTTTCCTATGACT
Source organism: Halanaerobiaceae bacterium (assembly GCA_003557445.1). Next base: position 12,478 of record PWOK01000097.1, on the reverse strand, counting down.
GTTTTTTTAAAATATATCATATTTAAAGTAAACAGTCAATTGAAAATACCCCTATCTGTAATTAATATTAGATAGAGGTATTTATCTGCCATAATATATGGTTAATTAATTTTTATAGGCCGGAATATCTAATAATTCATCTACTGTTACAAATTTATAACCCTGAATTTCCAGAGTATAGATCAGTTCAGGTAAAGCATCCACTGTTGCCTGAAAGCTCTGTCCACCCCCAGCAGTATGGAAAAGAAGAATTGCTCCATCATCAACATCAGGCAGGGTATTAATTAATATTTGATCAACATCTCTAACCTGCCAGTCTCTGGAATCAACAGACCATTGTATAATCCTGTAATCTAAATCAATTAATTGTTCAATGATTTTTTGAGATATAAGGCCATAGGGTGGTCTCAGTAAAGAAGTCTGCAAATCAGTTATTTTTTCCATACTGATTTCAGTATCTTTTATTTCCCTGTATACTTCCAGATCTGTTAAACCGGTTAAATCCGGGTGTGACCAGGAATGATTGGCAATAATATGATTTTCTTTTATAGTACGCTCTACTACTTCTGGGTATCTTTCAATCCTTTGTCCCATATAAAAGAAAGTTGCAGGAATATTATGTTCTTTGAGAACATCAAGTACCTGAGGTGTATAGATGTCTTCAGGGCCATCATCAAAAGTTAAAGCAATTTTCCTTGAATTAGAATTTCCTCTACTAAAAAAGTGTTCAGGATACATTCTTCTTAATTGAGAAAAAGAATATTCGGGAATACTTAATGTATCCCCGATTTGTAGATTTCTAACATTGGATATATTATTGATATTAATTAAGATGTTAATGGAAATTCCATATTTATGAGAAATAACATATAGGGTGTCACCGGGCTGTATTTGATGACTTGTAACAGAGGTTGTAAGCATATCCTGTTTTAGTCTCCAGGGTATTTTTAATATTTGGCCGGGATATATAAGGTCAGGATTGGAAATATTATTTTTAAAAATAAGATCAGTTAAATTAATATCCAGTTGTTTAGTTATTTGATAAAGAGAATCCCCTTTTCTAACATAATAAACTGTTTTAGGAGGAATTATAAGCACCTGTCCGGGATATATTAATTCTGAATTTCTCAAATTGTTGGTAGATATTATTTCTTCAACTGTGACACCTGAATCTTTACCTATTAAATAAAGAATTTCTCCTGGTTTTACACGGTGTACCCGGGCTGCCATAGCTGAAGCTGAAATAAGAATAAATATCAAAGATAGTAGAAATACTTTTTTAATCATTTTATTATAACCTCCCTTAATTAAGCCATTGTTCTATTCCATTAAATATTCCCCGGGCAATAAGGTATCTAAATTGAGCTGTTTGAAAGCTGGTCAGGTCATTCCAGTTTGATAAAAATCCTGTTTCAACCAGAATTGCAGGTCTAGATTGCATTATTACTGTAAAATTTCTTCGTAATACCCTACCCATAATGTTGGGTGGTCTACCTGTAGTTTGTTCTAAATTTCTTTGAACAGTGTCTGCCAGTTGATAGGTATTCCAGCTGGCATTTGGACTAATATATACATTACTACCACCTCTGGCAGGACTGGTTGGACTGTTATCAGCATGTATACTGACAAACAAATCAGCATTGTGCTGATGGGCTATTTGAACCCTTCTCCAGAGAGCAACAGCATAATCCCCTGAACGGGTGACAATAGCATTATAACCGGCTTCATTTAAAAGTGTTGTCAGTCTGTTGGCAATATCCAAAACTATATCAGATTCTTTTATAAGTCTGGAATTGTAATAGGTAATGGCTCCAGGATCCATTCCTCCATGACCGGCATCAACAATAATTGTATAATTGTTTGAATTATAACTTCTATCAGTTCCTGTACCGGGAATTACAAGACTTTGACCAACCCATAGATTATCAGAAGTGAGATTATTGGCACTTCTGATTGCAGATATGGAAACACCAAATTGTCTGGAGATTTTATACAGGGAATCACCCCACTGTACCCGATAGGTAACTTGATGAGCCTGACCGGGAATAATTAATCTCTGACCGGGATATATATGGCCACTCCAGATATTATTGGCCCTTCTTAAATCTGTAACACTAACTCCAAAACGCCGGGCGATTAAATAAAGGGAATCATCATTTTGGACAATATATTGTGATTGGGGTAAAATATCAGAGAATGAAAACTGTTCATTATATTCCCCGGGATTAACCACTGCCAGACTTTGATTTTGTACAGAAAAAAATATGAATAATGCCATTAAAATAATGTTAATACGAAAAAATAATTTTTTTTGCATGAAATTTTATCAACCCTTTCTTTTAATAATTACCATAAAAATAAAAATAAAGACAATAATTACCCGGTATTCTTTTATTTTTCTTCACAATATATAAAAATCCTTCTGGTAAAAAATGTAATAGAAAACCCCTTTCCCCTGATTTAAAAAATATTTATAAAAAACTCAAGTTTGTTAAATACTTGACAGATAACTACTGAATTGATAAATTATATATATGAGCATACTGGCCCGGGGTATAATATGTGTATCAGCTTTTCAAAAAAGCTTTGATCTTTCAGCAGATGGTATTATAAATTAAATTACTTGACAAAGTAAAGGATTTATAATATAAATTAATATAGGAAAATATTTGAGAGTAATACCCAATAAAACAAGCATAATTATAACATATATCAAGGAGGGATAACCTTGCCAACATATCTGTATGAATGTAAAGAATGTGGTCGTTTTGAAAAATTACAGAAAATATCTGATGATTCTCTAAAAGAATGTCCTGAGTGTGGTTCAAAGGTAAAAAAAATAATTGGTAATCCGGGAATAATTTTTAAAGGATCAGGGTTTTATGTTACAGACAGGAAGGATAAGAAAGAAAGCAAAAAATCAGGAACCAGCAATAATAAGGAAAAAGCCTCTTAGAAAAATTAAATATAAATAAAGAATCATAAATACTGGCCGGTAAAAACCGGTCAGTTTTTTTATTAAGTTTTTGTCAAAAATTATCGGTATAATCAAATAAATTAAGTACAGAATATTAATAGAGAAAAATTATTACTGTAAATATGAAAGGGGCAAATATGATTTCCAGTAAACTTACAAAAAAAAGAATGATATGGATGTTTATCTTTATATTTTTAATTTCGATTATTATTTACAACAATACTGAAGCAAGACCAACTCTTTACTGGGGTAGTCGTAATGAAGATGTAAGAATTGTCCAGAGAAGATTAAGTCAGTGGGGGTTTTATGATGGCCCCATTAGTGGAATTTACGGAAATCAAACCTATAATGCTGTTAGAGATTTTCAGAGAAGGAATGGTTTAAGGGTTGATGGAATAGTTGGTCCAGAAACATGGGGAGCTTTAGGCTATGATGTAAGAAGACAGCAGGCAGAACCTGCTACAACTACAGCAACAGTGAATAGAAGGGATGATTTACAGCTACTGGCTCGTATTATTTATGCTGAAGCCAGAGGAGAACCCTATGAAGGTCAGGTTGCTGTCGGGGCAGTTCTTTTAAATAGAGTACGTGACCCTGCTTTTCCAAATAGTATCAGTGGAGTAATCTACCAGCCACTTGCATTTGAATCTGTAGCAGATGGTCAGTTTTATTTAGCTCCAGATGAAGAAAGTATCAGAGCAGCCAGAGCTGCCTTGAATGGCTGGGATCCCACCTATGGATCTTTGTTTTTCTGGAACCCGGCCAAACCAGTTAATCCCTGGATCTGGAGTAGGAATATTGTCAGGACAATAGGAGGTCATGTTTTTGCGCATTAAAAAAAGGAGGTTAAAAAAATTAGAAATAAAATAATAATAGGTGTTTTACTGGGTGTTTCATTGATAGCTTTGACAGGTTACTGGGGTTATAATGAATATACAGATAAACAACAGCTGGAAATTTATCTGGGTAACCGTTACCAGAGGGCCTTTTATGAACTGGCAGAGAATGTAGAACAGTTACAGGTATTGATTGGTAAATCTCTGGTTTCGACTTCACCCCGACAAAATTTAATTAGCCTTTCAAACATCTGGAGTAAGTCCATGAATGCTCAGCAGCAGTTAACAAATATCCCTTTACAGGAAGCAGTAATATATAGAACAGCCAAATATTTAAGTCAAACTGGAGATTATGCCATGACTCTTGCCAGAAGAAATGCAGAAGGTAAATTAATTACTGAAGAAGAGAGGGAACAACTAAAAAAATTAAGAGAACAGGCAATTGCCTTAAATAATAGTTTGACTGAATTAGAAAATGAAGTTTTAGAAGGGAATATTGACTGGAGAGAAGTTGTCAGGGGTACAAGAGAAAAAATTAGACATGTTGAACCAGCTACTTTAAGGGATGGTTTTGATAACATTCAACAGGATTTAAACAGGTATCCTACATTAATATATGATGGTCCTTTTTCTGATCATGTAGTTCACCGGGAACCAAAAGAAATTGAAGGTGAGGAAATCACACAGACAGAAGCTGAGGAAAGAGCAAGAGAAGTAATTGATGTTCCCAACATTGAGATATATGAAGTAACAGGCACCAGAAAGGCTAATGCCCGGATTGAAGCCTATAATTTTACTTTAGAAACAGATGATAATAAATTTTTTGTTGATATAAGTGAAAAGGGTGGTAAGGTAATAAATATAATTAACAATAGAGTAATTGAAGAACAAAATTATTCTCTTGAAGAAGCTGCCAGTAAAGCAAAAAAATATCTGGCATCAATAGGATATCCCAATATGGAACCAACTTATGGTGAAATAAAAGAGGAAAATTCAGCTTTTTTATCTTTCTCTTATAAACCTGAAGATATAGTTTATTATCCTGATTTGATTACTGTTCAAATTGCTCTGGACAATAATCAGGTAATGGCGGTTGAAGCACAAAATTATCTTTTTTCTCATCATCAACGTAAACTGGATGAACCTGAACTGGATGAAGAAGATATCAGGAATATGCTAGGAGAAAGATTTGAAGAAATTGAAAATATTAGTTTAGCAGTAATACCTCAGGAAAATTTAGAGGAAGTATTAACTTATGAAGTTAGAGGTGTTTATGAAGGAGAAACATATTTAGTATATTTTAATGCAGAAACAGGTGTAGAAGAGGAAATATTACAGTTGTTTGAAGGAAGTCAGGGTACCTTTTCCTTATAATATAGACAATTATTGATATTTATCCCTTCTAAGTATATAATTAAAATAATAATATAATTATTAAGAGGGGATATAAAAATGGAAAAAACAGTTGCTGTTCAAAAATGTGACAGATATGAAAGAAATCTTTTAGCAGAAAAACTGGATAAATTATTTGATTTGCTTGGTGGGTTAGAAAATTTTGTTAAAAAAGGAGATAAAGTTTTATTAAAAGTTAATCTATTGATGGGAAAACCACCTGAGGCTGCTGTAACAACACATCCTTTAATTGTACAGATACTGGCTGAAAAGATTGTAAAAATAGGAGGAAAGGTGATTATTGCAGACAGCCCTGGTGGGCCTTTTAATAAAAGAATTTTAAATAGATTTTATAATAAAGCAGGACTGAAAGAAATTGCAGATGAATCTTCTGGAATATTCTTAAATTATAATACTGATTCAAAGAGAGTTGATTTCCCTCAGGGAAAATATAGTAAATATTTTGAAATATGTAATTTTGCAAATGAGGCTGATGTCATTATTAACTTGCCAAAGTTGAAAACCCATGGTATGACAATGTTTACAGGTGCAATTAAAAACATATTTGGAGTTATTCCCGGATTGTTAAAAAGTGAATATCATTTTAAAATGCTATATGTAGCTAAATTTATGGAAATGCTTTTTGATCTGGAGGCTTTAATTAAACCGAATTTAAATATTATGGATGCTGTAATAGGAATGGAAGGTGAAGGACCTTCAGGGGGACAGGCAAAAAAATTTGGTTATTTAATGGCCAGCAATTCAGCTGTTAGCCTGGATGTTGCAGCTACTTATTTAATGGGAATAGAGTCCTTAAAAAAGGTTCCACAAAATAGAATAGCACAAAAAAGAGGACTTCCGTCTGATATAAAAGATATTAAAATTACAGGAGATAAAATAGAAAGAACAAAAAATGTTAAAATACCGGATATTCCTGAAAAAACAAATTTAATAGACCGTTATTTGCCAGGTCCTTTGAACTGGATTTTTAATTATTGGTTACGTCCCAGACCTGTGGTTAATCAAAACAAATGTGTTGGTTGTGGTATCTGTGAAAAAAGCTGTCCTGCAAAAACCATTGAAATAAAAGATAATTTAGCTGTTATAGATCTTGATGACTGTATAAGATGTTTTTGCTGTCAGGAATTATGTGAATATCAGGCTATAAATATTCATAGGCCTCTATTAGGTAAAATGATTTTTAAATTTTAAATAAAAATAACTGCAAAATATTTAAAAAAAGAGAAATTATATGATAAAATAATATAAAACAATAAACTATTCAGGAGGAGATATTATGTCAGTTTACAGTACAGCTAACCGTCTGGCAAGACTGATAAAAAATTCAGATGAATATACTGAATATCAGGAAATTCGCCAGAAAATACTTAAAAATGAGAACACTAAAAAGATGTTAAAGGATTATATACAACAACAGATGGAAATTCAGTCCAAAAAAATGGCAGGGAAAGAATTAACTTCAGAGGAACAGGAAAAATTGGAAAAATTGCAGAATCTGGTTGAATTAAATTCAGATATTAAAAAATATTTACAGGCAGAGTATAGAATGAGTGTTATGTTAAATGATTTACAAAAAACATTATTTGGTGATCTTGAAATTGGAGTAATAAATGAACAGGAAGAAATGGAAGAATAAAAAAATGTGTGGCAATTTCTAATAAAGGAATTGCCACACATTATAAAAACAAAAAATATTAAGTCTTTTAGTTAATTAATAGACTTAACTTCTTTAACTTCAGGAATTTCCTGTTTTAAAGTTCTTTCTATACCATTTTTAACAGTTAAAGTGGACATAGGGCAACCAGCACAGGCACCCTGGAGTTTTACTTCTACTATTCCATCATCAGTTATTTTGACCAGTTCTACATCTCCACCATCAGCTTGAAGTCCAGGTCTAATTTTATCAATAACTTGTTGTACTTTTTCTTTATCCATTAACTAACACCTCCTGTATTTATCATTAACATTATATCATAAAATAAAAAATAAACAAAAAATATTATAAAATATTTCTATTCAGTTATTCTCTCAAAAAGTGAGGTGGAAATATCATTTTGATCATGAACAATGATAATTAAGTTGAGTTGATCATCAATATATGATACATAGAATAAATGAAGGGTAATATTTTTATTTTCAATACTAAGTTGACGGTTATTAAGAGTGTTTTCTAATATTAATAATAAGTCAAGATCATTTATGTTTCTTCCCCTTAAGTTGGTGAGTAATTCTTTGGTTTTTTCTTTAAGTTTTTGCTGAAGATGTTTATTTAAATCTGTTTTAAAATCTATATTTATTGTCTGGATGAATTGTTGCCTGTAATCTTTTATGTTTTTTTCCAGCTGTTCGATTTCAGTATTTTTTTCTTTAATTGTAGATTTTAGCTTGTTATTCTGTAATATTAATTCATCAATTCTATAACTAACATAAAGATTTAATAAAGTTGAGCCAATTACTATGCCTAGAAGAAAAACTGCAATAAGATAAATTAATTGTTCTCTGGTGAATATTAAAAAAGGATTTGACAATTTACTTACCTCCACAGAGAGTAATAATTATCCAGTAACCCAGCTGAGCCCCAAGATAAGCACTGCATAAAACAAGAAATTGCTGTCCTATTACTTTTAACTCTCCCTGGAATAAACCCCCTTCCAGTATCTTTAAACTTGTAAAAGTACCTCCTATGGCACTAATAATAGCATATAATTTGATATCCTGAGCTATATCACTCATGATTTTTAAAGGGGGTTGACTACAAAGAACACCTCCAATACTGCCAATAAAAGCAGCTCCAAGAACCACTCCAAGGGCAATAAAAAAAACAGGAATATAGCGATTCATGATAGTTCACCTCATTATATTTTAATCAAGTAAATATATAGATATGACTAAAGTTTTTTTTTTAACAGGTTTATGCTATAATTATAATAATATTAAAAGAAAAGGATGGGTTATATTATGGTTGCTCAAAAAAATATTGAAAATTTTGTACATCTACATAACCATACTGAATACAGTCTTCTTGATGGGGCTGTTAGAGTAAATCATTTAATAGAAGCGGCCAAAAAAAACAATATGTCAGCAGTGGCAATGACAGATCATGGGGTTTTGTATGGATTAATTAAATTTTATCGTCAGGCTAAAAAATCAGGTATAAAACCCATCCTGGGTTGTGAGCTCTATCTTGCCCCAGAATCAAGATTTGAGAAAAAAAGTCCAAAAAGATATCACCTGGTTCTTCTTGCTGCCAATAATGAGGGCTATAATAATTTGCTTAAAATTGTATCAAAAGCATGGTTACAGGGTTTTTATTACAAACCAAGGGCAGATAAAGATTTACTTTATGAACATAATAAAGGAATTATTGCTCTGTCGGCATGTGTACTGGGTGAAATTCCACAATTGCTTCTGGAGGGGAAAAAAGAGTTAGCTAAAAAAGCTGTCAGTGACTATCAACAAATTTTTGGAAAAAACAATTTTTATCTGGAATTACAGGATCATAAGCTTCGTGAGGAAAAAAGGGTAAATGGAAAAATGATTTCTCTGGCCAATGAATTGGATGTCCCACTGGTGGTAACCAATGATATTCATTATTTGAACCAGGATGATGCTGAATTTCACGAAATTCTACTTGCTTTACAGACCGGAAAAACTATAAACGATGAAGACAGATTAACATTTGATAGTGAAGAGTTTTATTTTAAGAATCATCAGGAAATGAAGAAACTTTTTCCAGAGATTAATGAAGCATATTCCAATACAAAAATTATTGCTGATAGATGTAATGTGGAACTGGATTTTGATCAATTCTACTTACCTGATTATCCAGGAGTTGATGAAAACCAAAAACCTGAAGAGCTTTTATACAATAAATGTATACAGGGGCTTAAAAATAAAGAATTAGTTGATGACCAAAAGGCAAAAAAAAGACTGGAATATGAATTGAATATAATTAAAGAGATGGATTATGTCTCTTATTTCTTAATAGTCAGAGATTTTATTGTTTATGCTGAAGAAAAAGGTATCAGAGTTGGACCAGGACGAGGTTCTGCTGCCGGTAGTCTTGTTTCCTATTTACTGGGTATAACAAAAATAAATCCCCTCAAATATGGATTGATTTTTGAAAGATTTTTAAATCCTGAAAGAGTAACCATGCCTGATATAGATATTGATTTTGATGAAAGAAGAGATCAAATAATAGAATATGTTAAGAAAAGATATGGCAAGGAAAAAGTAGCTCAAATAGGAACTTTTGGTACAATGGCAGCAAGGGCAGCAGTTAGAGATATTGGAAGAGCTCTGGATATTCCTTATTCAGAGGTTGACAGGATAGCAAAAATGATTCCTTCTACTCCCGGTATTACTCTAAAAGAAGCTTTAGAAGAAAATGAAAAATTAAAAAAACAGTATGATGAAAATCAAAGAACAAAAAAATTACTGGATTATGCCCGTCAGGTTGAAGGTATGCCTAGACATATATCCACACATGCAGCAGGTGTAATAATTGGTCCGGAAAAACTAACCAATATTATACCTTTACAATTTCAGGATGAAAATATAATAACACAGTTACCCATGGATGAACTGGAAGAACTGGGTCTTCTTAAAATGGACTTTCTGGGTTTGAGAAATTTAACTGTAATTGAAAAAACACTTGATTTAATAGAAAATAAATATAATAAAAAAATAAATATTGATAATATTCCCCTGGATGATATGGAGGTATATAAATTACTTCAGGAAGGTAAAACACTGGGTGTTTTTCAGATGGAATCATATTTGTTTCAGGATTTAAATAAAAAACTTAAACCTGATAGATTTGAGGATTTAATAGCTTTACTGGCTCTGGGTCGTCCAGGTCCTCTAAATAGTGGACTTGTGGAAGATTATATTGAAAGTAGACATGGAAATAAACAACCTGAATATTTACATCCATCACTAAAACCAATACTGGAGGAAACTTTTGGGCTAATACTATATCAGGAACAGGTAATGGAAATAGCCAGTAAACTGGGTGGTTATTCCATGGGAGAAGCTGATATTTTAAGACGGGGGATGAGTAAGAAAAAACCCGGTCTTGTGGCCAGAGAAAGGAAAAAATTTATCAAAGGTGCTCAGAATAATGGTCTTGACAAAAAGACAGCCCATGAAATTTTTGACCAGATGGAATACTTTGCAGGATATGGTTTCAATAAATCACACAGTGCTGCTTATGCTCTTTTGGCCTATCAGACAGCTTATTTGAAAGTAAAATATCCTTCAGAATTTATGGCAGCTTTACTTTCAAGTGTAATGAATAATCTTGACAAAATAAGTGTATATATCAATGGATGTAAGGAAATGGGTATAAATGTGTTACCACCAGATATAAATGAAAGTGGTTATGAATTTGAAACAAACGAAAATGGAGATATTCGTTTTGGTTTGAAAGCAGTAAAAAATATTGGTTCAGGAGCTATAAAAAGTATAACAGAGGAAAGGGAAAATGGTTATTACCAATCACCAGTGGATTTTTTGAAAAGAGTTGATTTGACCAATATTAATATAAAAACACTTGAATCTTTGATAAAATCAGGAACAATGGATAGCCTGGGGATATATCGGTCCCGGCTTCTGGTGAAATATGAGGAAATTTACAACCGTATATCCTCCTGGAAGAAAAAACATTCAAGCAAACAGACTTCATTTTTTGATCTTTTTGAAGAAGATAGTGAATTTTTTGAAGATGAAATTAAATATCCATCCCTGGATGAATTAAGTATCGAAAAAAAGCTTGACCAGGAGAAAGAATTTCTGGGAATATATATTTCCGGACATCCTCTAGAGATATATGAGAAAAAAATCAGGATATTAACCAATTCCAATTGTGATAATGTCTTTAAAAAGAAAAACATAAGAAATAAATCTCTGGCAGGAGTAGTTATTTCAAAAAAAGAACATATTACAAAAAGAAATAACAAAATGGCCTTTTTGACTATTGAAGACCAGCTGGATCAGCTGGATGTAGTAGTCTTTCCCGATGTATATAATATAATTGATTTTCCGCTGGAGAAAGGTAATAGAATAATTGTTAATGGTTACTGTCAGAATGACAGCTTTATAGTGAAAAATATTATACCACTTGATATTGATTATCTGGAAATAATTATAAATAATATAACCTATAATAAAGTAAATATCATAAAAAAATTATTGGTAAAAAATAATGGAAATATACCGGTGTTTTTGAGAAAAAAAACTAAAGAAAAAGATGTCATTATATATACTCCCCAAAAGTACTGGATAGATAACTATAATAAGATTGAAAAGGAATTAAAAAAAATACTCAAAAAAGATTATTATAATTTATATTAATACAGGAGGATTAAGATGGAAACAATATATGAATGGTTGAGGATTTATTTGTCTCCTGAACTGTCTGTTTTTTTTATTGCCTGGTTACCATTTGTTGAACTCAGACTGGCTATACCACTGGGTATTTATCAGGGGATAAATCCGTTAAATGTTTTTTTGCTGGCAATAACAGGAAATATTATTCCTGTTATTCCATTACTTTTTTTTCTGAGTCCTATTAGGAAATTTTTAAGGGAGAAATCCAGACTAATGTCCCGATTTTTTACATGGCTGGATAAGAGAACATATAAAAAAAGTGATAAAGTAGAAAAATATGGGGCTCTGGGTTTGATTTTTTTCACAGCGGTTCCTTTACCCACTACCGGTGCCTGGACAGCAAGTCTGGCAGCTATGTTATTTAAAATCAAATTTGTTTATGCTTTTCCGGCAATTGTTTCTGGAATAATAATTGCAGGAATAGTTGTTACACTTTTATCCGTTTTTTTTCAGTAAAGAGGACTAAGATGAACAGTCCCTTTGCTTCAGGCAATAAATTCTTGACATTAATATAAAAAAGTTGTATGATAAATTAAACAGGAGGTTAATACTTATGAAGATTGATGCTGATTTTATAATGGTTAAGGCACTGGAGGATGGTGTAACAATTATTGGTTTAACCAGGGGTAAAGAAACTAAGTTTAGTCATACTGAAAAACTTGATAATGGGGAAGTCCTGGTGGCTCAATTTACTGAAAATACATCAGCGATTAAAATTAGAGGTAATGCTTTAATAAAAGCAAAACATGGATCTCTTACTTCAGGCAAAGAGGACTAGCAACCATGCTCTCTTATTGAAAAATAGAGCCTGGTTTTTCTTTATATATATTTATAATAGAATGAAAGGGGTTAATATTATGTG
>PWOK01000131.1 GCA_003557445.1 Halanaerobiaceae bacterium | reverse complement strand
GTTAACTGACAGTAATGCTAATAGTGGTATACTGGAAGTGGAATTAGATTAAGGAGAATGGTCAGTTAAAATATATGATCCTGTTGAGAATATGGAGGAAACTAAAACAGTTTATCTGAATGATGAAAATCTATTACTTAATATACCCGGTTATAATGAAACATTAATAGTATATTTAAAAAACAAATAAATTATGGTAATTTTCTAGTGGTTATTGAAAAACAACAAAGTTAGTTATATAATAGATTTAACAGTAATAAAAAGGATGATGATAAATGAGGAAATTTACCGGCATATTTTTACTTACAATTCTTCTGTTATTTTCAATAACATCCTTATTACAGGCAGAAGATGAAATAGAGGTTGAAATCAGAGAACTGGAAAATAATAAAAAAGAAGAAATCAGGATTGAAGCAGTAGAAGTAGATGAAGAAATAATTGAGTTAAATGGATTTGATTTTCAATTTGTTTCAGCAAGCAGTATTAAGGCCAATGGTGGTCCCATGATGGGAATGCTGCAATTAAATATTGATGAAATAAATGATATTCTTGTTTCTGCAGGTTTTGGTGAGCTGGATGATTATATTGTATTATATGGTGGAGGAGGAATTGCTGGTAGTAGAACCGGGAATAGATTTGGTGGTTATGGTTTACAGGGCCAGGTAAATTCATATAATGCAGAGAAAAGGGCAAATCTAAGTATTAATTATGGTGGTTTTTTATATGAAAAAGGTCTATTTGCTTTTAGAATGACAGATTTATCAGCAGGTTTTATGCTGGGAAAGGGAACCTCAGTTTTGGAGTTGACATATGGAGAACCATCTGGTTCATTTGAAGATAATCTTGATAGTGCTTTACAGAATATATTTGAAAAAAACTATATGGTTTTTGAACCGAAATTAACTTTAAACCAAAAAATTACCTCAATTGTGGGATTGGAAATTTCACTTGGCTATTTATTCACCTATGACCCCAATCAAAGCTGGGTGATAGCTGGTAGAAATGTTGCTTCACCCGGAGGGCATTTCCATGGACCAAATACAATTGTTAAATTGAGTTTTGGTTTTTAAGAATACTTTTATAAAAAGAAAACCATCAGCCTTTTTTTAAATGATAAGGGGCTGGTGGTTTTTTAGTATAAATAAAAATTATTGAGTAAATAATATAAATAATAAAACTTACCTTATAGATTACGGTGATTAGATGAAAGCAATAGACTATTTTGAAATATTACGGCCTTTTTCCTGGACAGCTTCTTTAATACCGGTGGCCATCTCTGCTATTTTAGCATTTCAACAGGGTTATATTAAATTACCCCTGTTATTTACTTTGTTTCCCCTAATAATACTTGTTCAGGGAGCGGGAAATATAATTAATGAATATTATGATGTGAAAAATAATATTGATAATCTAAATTCAAATAATGCCAGTACAGTAATTCTGTAAAAACGAATAAAAGCAGAAAGAGCTTTAAAAATTGCTTATGTAATTTTAATTATTTTTCTTTTAGGGGCAATAATCTACTCTTTTTTATTTAAAATGCCAGCAGTGTTTTTGTTTGCACTAATAGGTGTTTTTGCTGCCTGTTTTTATACTGCCCCTCCTTTTAATTTAAAATACCGTGGTCTGGGTACTTTATGTATTTTTTTAACTTTTGGAATAATATTACCTAAAGCAGTATTTTATTTATTCAGTAGTTTCATTAAACCAGAATTATTCTGGTATTTTATACCTGTTGCTTTTCTGGTCACAGCAATTGTTCATGCCAATAATTTAGCTGATCTTAAAACAGATAAAAATATAATAACCCTTGCCCGAGTAATTGGCTCCAAAAATAGTGTTTATTTATATATTTTATTAATAATTGCAGCTTATTTTATGGTGATTATGACAATAATTAATGACTTGATTTCAATTTATGCTTTAATAATATTTATTACTTTACCACTTGCATTTGAAAATGTAAAAATTAGTTTATATGGTCTTAAAGGTGAATATCTAAAGATAAAAAAACTTGATATTAAGACAGCCAAACTTCATTTTGTTTTTGGGGTTATATGGAGTTTGTTAATATTTTTTCTGATATAAAATGACTGATGACAGAATTTACGAGGTGTTAATTATGTTTGAAGTAAAAAAATCTTCTAAAGATGACTTTCAGTCAATCAGAGAGAAGGTGGACAAAAATATAATAAAAAAGTCTTTATCTGATTGTGAAATTATTAATAAAAGTATAAAGGAAATGGTTATAGCAGGGGGAAAAAGAATTCGACCTTTACTTGTAATACTTGTCTCCAGATTTGGTAATCCAGATCAAAACAAAATATTAAATATAGCAACAGGGCTGGAATTATTGCATATGGCCACCTTAATACATGATGATATAATCGATGAAGCCCGGTATAGACGGGGGAAAAAAACAATTCAAAAAAAATATGATAAAAAACTAGCTTTACTTATTGGAGATTTTCTTTTAAATCGGTCTTATAGTATACTTACAGGAAATTTATCTACAAAGTCATTAATCAGGTTAAATAAAGTAGAAAAAAGGATTTGTGAAGGTGAAATTAAACAATATCAAAATCAATACAAATATAATCTATCAATTATCGATTATCTTAAAAGAATTAAGCTAAAAACAGCCAGTTTATTTGGCTTTTGTACTTTAACAGGGGCCTATGAAAGTCAAATAAGTAATAGCTTTTTAAATATTTTTCATGAACTGGGATTGAATCTGGGAATAGCTTTTCAGATAAGAGACGATATCCTGGATTTAAAAGAAGGTAAAAATAAAACAGGTAAAAAAGGTAATAAAGATTTAAGAGAGGGAATACCTACATTACCAATATTATTCTTATTAAATGATTTAAAGTATTCCAGAGAAACAAAAAAAGTATTAAACAAAAAAAATATAGAACCTGCAGATATAAAGAGAATAAAAATGATGCTCAAAAAAAGTAAATCTTTTGATAAAAGCCTGAATCTGGCCAGCTATTATTTTAATAAATCATCATATTATTTAAATTTATTGCCTGATAACAAATACAAAAAAGATTTAATTAAACTTAAAAATAGTATTTCAATAAATAATATCTAATTGACACCGGGCACTACAGATGATAAAATTAACGTAAAGTTTATCTATTTACTGTAGTTATTATATTTTAAAGAGAGGTGAGAATAATTAAAATTTCAACACAGGGAAGATATGGTCTTAGAGCATTAGTTGATTTAGCTGTAAATGAAAATGCCGGAGCAATACCTTTGAGAGAAATTTCACAAAGACAAAAAATTTCTGAACGTTACCTGGAACAACTTTTTGCAAAACTTCGTAAAGCAGGTATTGTTAAAAGTATTAGAGGTGCCCATGGTGGTTATCAATTAAATAAAGAGCCTGAGGAACTTACAGTGGGAGATATAATCAGAGTTCTTGAAGGAGAACTGGCTCCAGTGGAATGTACCATTGAAGGTGAATCATGTAATATGATTGAAGAATGTGTTACTCATGAAGTATGGCAAGAAATAAAAAATAAAATAGAGGATGTAGTAGAATCCATAACACTACAGGATTTAAAGGAAAAGTCAATCCTGCTTCAGCAGGAAGACAAAGGTTATATGTATCATATATAATAAAAGAATTAATATAATTTAATGGAGGTATATGATGAGTTTAGTTGAATAAAAGTTTGATAGATTGAAAAAAATATTAAAAGAGATGAAGAAAGTTGCTATTGCTTTTTCAGGAGGGGTTGATAGTACTTTTCTGTTAAAAACAGCTGTTGAAGTACTTGGTAAAGAAAATGTACTGGCGGTTACTTCAAGTGCAGAAACCTATCCCTCACAGGAACTAAAACAGGCCAAACAATTAGCAGCGGATATGGAAGTAAAACACCATATAACATATACTACTGAACTGGAAAACGAAAAGTTTGTAAAAAATGATAAGCTAAGATGTTATTATTGTAAACATGAACTTTTTAGTGATGTTAAACAGATAGCTGCAGATAAAGGATACAACTATGTACTTGATGGGTCAAATTATGATGATCTGGTCAATGATTACCGTCCAGGCATGAAAGCTGCAGAAGAACTTGAGGTTAGAAGTCCTTTAAAGGAAGCAGAATTGACCAAGAAGGAAATCAGGATTCTTTCCAAAAAACTTAATTTACCAACCTGGAATAAACCTGCTTTTGCCTGTCTTTCTTCCCGCTTTCCATATGGAGATAAGATTACTGTGGAAAAATTATCGATGGTTGATAGGGCTGAAAAATTTATGAGAAAATATAACTTTAATCAGTTACGGGTTAGACATCATGACCAGGATACTGCCCGTATAGAAGTCTTACCGGAAGATTTCACTGTTTTGTTAAATAACAGGGAAGAAATAATCAATAAATTTAAAGATATTGGATACACATATATTACCATTGATCTACAGGGATATAGAACAGGCAGTATGAATGAGGTTCTGTGATATTAATTACCGATTTTTAATCGAGAAAGCCTCGTTCTTGAATAAGGGCGGGGATGAATCGATATTATTTTGAATTCATTCCAAACATAAGTTTGCAAACCAATATATTTTATGGTATAATATAGTT
>PWOK01000088.1 GCA_003557445.1 Halanaerobiaceae bacterium | reverse complement strand
TACTGTAATGTACCGTAATGTACTTGCCCCACCTCTTTTCATTCTCCACCCCTTCCAAATACGCCCTCTAACAGCCCTTAATATCCATTCCGAGTGATAACACCCAAAAGGTGCTAAAAGGGCTTTAAATGGGCAATTTGAGCGTAAAACTATACTTCTCATAATGTATATTATGCGAAGTATCACCTTAAAATGATTAAACGGGGGGCGGTAGCGTCTAGTCTAAATAAAGTAGCCGTGAGTAAGTATGATACCCCACTCACGCAAAGGTCTCCCACTCACACACGCCCACTCACACGCCCACTCACATAAGTATTCTTAATGTCTTTTATATCCTTTCTATATGTATATTAGTATCTTTTTAATGCTTTTTTTTATAATGCCACTAGGGAGGGGGGAGTAATTTGTTCCTAAAAAGGTATTGACACTGGTAGGGGGTCTATTTTAGTTTTTGGTCTTTTTGGTACCAGTTTGTTCGTGGAAGGGTGATGGTGAACATCCCTAGTGATAAGACTTTAGCACCCCTTGACGCAATTTAGGGGTATTTTAGTGGTTTGTGTATGTTTACTATTGTGCTATACTTTTTTCGTAATTATGCAACATGTTGCAATGAATAAGACACCACCAAAAACAGAAGAACGAGTCAGACAAATCTTTAACGAGTACATGGAACAGGCTCGCGCTGGGAAGAATCCCAGTCTTTATGATATTCAGAGGAGGCACGGGTACACAGAATCGTCTGCTCGTGGGTATGCGGTAACAAGAACAAGGGCGTGGAATGATATAATGGAGGAAGTGGATGAGGAGAAGGTAGTAGGTCGCCTTGAGCAGATAGCATTTGAGGGAAAGGATAGTGATTCCTTAAACGCAATAGATAAGTTATTGAAGCTTAAAAACAGGTATCCAGATAAAGGTCGAGGGGGATTTCTTATGGGGCTCGGAGATATTATAGAGGTTGAGCCAGATGAGAAAGAAAAATTAGAATAGTATGACAATTAAAAGAGCCGCTTACGCAAGCGGTTATAAAAAATAAATTATGGCTGGAAAATTTGGAAAAGTAATAAACAAAGACGGTTCAAGATGGTATCCTTTACGTGCTACACCAGGTACTGCGGAGTTCAAAAAAGCACAAGGGAAATATGCTTCTGTTTTTGATAGGGCAAGAAGCAAAAAAATCACAGAAAGAAGGAGAAAAAATAAATAGAACTAATTTAGAGCAGACAAGCTCTTAAAAATCAATGAGTTCAAAGAGAATAAAGGTAAATGAAGAGAATTTACAGAAAAAGATAAAGTTCTTTCCACATGAGGGGCAACAGAAAATCTTAAACTCTAATTCCAGGTTAAAGGTTATATGTGCTGGAAGAAGGTTCGGGAAGACGATGTACGCCGCCTACGAGGTTGTATTAGAGGCACTTCAAGGTAATAAGTTGATATGGACTGTGGGACCCGATTATGACCTCGCCAAGGTGGTGTTTGAGCAGGTACACATGTATCTTGAGTTAATTCTAGAACCAAAGAGTTATACTTACGAAAAGAAGCCAATCCCTAGAATAAAGATACAGAACGGTACGGTTATAGAGTGTAAGTCTGGTAAGAACAAGAAAGGAATGCTTGGTCGTGCTACTGACTTGATTGTCGTAGACGAGGCGGCAAGACTGGATGATGATGTTTGGTATCAGTACCTTAAGCCCACAACCCATGACAAGGGTGCGAAGACGATAATGATTAGTTGTGTTACTGAAGACACACACGTTTTAACAAAGGATGGAATAAAGATGGTTAGAGATTTTCCATTTAATGGAAATTTATATCAAGAGCAGGAATTTAATGGAATGCTTTATGGAGAGAGTGGATTTAATGAGGTTGGGTATTTGTGGGAAAATGATGTCGTGGATACGGTTAAGGTTACTACCAGTGGCGGCTATAGTATAGAGGGAACTGGACACCACAAGGTTATAGGAAGGGATTCCAAGTATAAAAAGAATGGCAGGTGGTTTAAGTTGGAAGACTTAACAGATGGACATTTTGTTCTTTTACAAAGAAATCAACAGGTTTTTGGAAACAAGGATGATTTAGAGAATAATTACTTTGATTCACTTGAAAAAACTTGGAGACATCAAAACCTTAATTTACCACAAAAAGCAAATAAAGATTTCGCATATCTTATTGGCTTAATTGTTGGAGATGGAAGTGTTAATGATAGAGGCTTTACTATAATAAATAAAGATAGTGAAGTTTTGGAATTCTTAAGAAACAACAAGTTTGGTTTTAATTTTTATGAAGCCAAAGATGGTGGGTGTTATAAATTAAGAACTGGGTCAGATGAGTTTATGAGTGTATTGATGTGGCTAGGATACAAGAAAGAAAAAGCTCCCAAGAAAGAGATACCACAAAGATGTCTTCAATGGAGTAAGGAAAATATTTGTGCAATGCTTTCTGGTTTATTTGACTCTGATGGTTGTGCGTCCAGTCGTGGCAATAGGTGTACCGTATCATTCACATCAACAAGCATAAATCTTATAAATCAAGTTAGGATGCTTTTGTTAAACCTTGGTATAAGCTCTTGTCTTTATAAGAGAAACTCCAAGCCAACAAAAAGAGCAAGGGTTGATTCTGTTGTATATTCGCTAGAAATAAACGAAAACCTTTCATTAAAAAGATTTAAAGAGCAGATAGGATTTAGGATTAAAAGAAAGAACGATAATGTTGTTTATAGAAAAGAGGGAAAAAGAGCACAATACATAAAAACAGAGTATGGAGAGTTTTTTTGGAAAA
The DNA here is from genome assembly GCA_003557445.1 of Halanaerobiaceae bacterium. The sequence continues at coordinate 1,826 of PWOK01000088.1, read as the reverse complement.
GAGTAAAAAGCATAGAAAATAGGAGGAATAAGACTTATGATTTTAACATACCAGCAACAAGTGAATTTTTTGCCAATGGTACAATAAGTCATAACACGCCGACTGGACTTAACTGGTTTTATGACATGTGGGCGGATGCAGGTAGAGGACAGTTTCATTTTAAAAGCACAGACAATCCTCACTTTTCAGAAGAAGAATGGGAAGATGTTTTAAAAACAACACCGAAGTCAAGAATACAACAAGAGTATCTGGCAAACTTCCTTGCAGACGGAACAAGTGTATTTCAGGGAATTGATGAAATAGTAGAGGGTGATTTTGAACAACCAAGAGAAGGAGTTGGTTATCTTATAGGAGTTGATTTAGCAAAGCAAGATGACTTTACTGCCTGTATAGTAATGGAGAGGGCGACGAGAAGGGTGGTCTGGGTAGATAGGTTCAATGACATGGACTACAGCGTCCAGAAGCAGAGGATAGTAGCACTTTCAAAGAAATATAATTCTGCAAAAATAATAATAGATAGCAGTGGTCCTGGTGACCCAATAGCAGAAGATATTAAAAGAATGGCTTTTACTGAGGCAGTTTCAATGCACTCGGCAAAGGTTAAGCAGCAGTTAATAGAAAAGTTGCAAATCTTTATTGAGCAAAGACTTATTACAATCCCCAAACACGAGGAGTTGATTAAAGAGTTGCGACAGTATGCGTCATACTCAACAGAGAGTGGCTCATACAGGAGATTTTCAGCACCGAAGCATAAACACGATGACCTTGTTATGGCACTTGCATTAGCGGTTTACGGGGTTTATGCACACAATACAAATTATGATTCAGACAATGAAGATGTAATAAGAAGAAGAAGATTAAAGGTTTTTAACGATTATGAGTAATCAAATTATAGGAAAAATAGTAGAAGAGATAGACGACTTCAAAAACAACAAGGTCAAAATTGCTGATGGTTATGAGTTTAACCAGTTGTCTCAAGTCCATGACAATATACGCTATTACAATAGTGTGTTTAAAAATAGCACAACAGATAAAGAGGGTTTTAGAAAATACTTTTTTAATATCGTTAAAAATCCTTGTAATTCTGCATCAAAGGCAATAGCATTCCGACCAAAGGATATAATGGTAATAGCTGCACCAGGTCATCCATCTACAAAGGCGTGGCTTGCAAATTTGGATTTCAGGCACTGGGTAAAGGAGAGTGGGTTCTCTGAAACACTGTCTGATATTTTTTATGCACTTCCTAAGGAAGGAAGTCATGTCTTAAAGGTTATAGGCAATGTTCCTTACAAGGTAGATTTGAGAAATCTGGTAAATGAGCAGTCAGCAGATACCCTGGCGGAGGCAAGTTATGTTATAGAGCAAAGGTATTATGGTGTAGATGAGTTTAGAAGGTTGCCATTTGATAATGTAGACGAGGCTCTCGGAATTCACCGCAAAACAAAAGACAAATATCTTAGGGTTTTTGAGAGATATGGTGAGGTTCCAGAAAGTTATATTAAAGAGGACGGAGACCCAGAGAAATATGTTTACTCTAGGAGTATAATTTATCTACCAGAGCAATCACCACAATACGAGGGCAAGAATCCTATTGGTGAAGAATCTATTTACGGGAAAGGTGTTGTTCTGGATATTGATGAGTTTGATAGAGAAGACTTCCCTTACAGGGAGTTCCACTTTGAGAAGATTCCAGGAAGGTGGCTCGGTGTTTCAAGGATTGAGGTTCTCAAAGACCCACAAGTTAGAACCAACGAGATAACAAACTTGAGAGTTAAGTCGTCTTACTTTAGTTCATTAAACTTGTGGCAATCAAGAGATGACAACTT
>PWOK01000119.1 GCA_003557445.1 Halanaerobiaceae bacterium | reverse complement strand
CCGGAGGAAGAACTTACTGAAAAGAGAATAAAAGAGTTTATTGATCTTGCAGACAGGTCCTTATATCAGGCAAAAGAAGAAGGTAAGAATAGAACTATATTTTATAATGTAAATCAGGGCAAAAACTAGATCAGCTTGAATAATAAGAGGAGCTGTAAAAATTTAATATGGATTCTATTATAATATTTATACAAAAAGTGCTTTATCAAATTAACTTTCTCTGGCCTTACTGGTTTTTTGGAGTTTTATTGGGGGGGATTATTTCCAATATACCCCTGGCAGAAAAAGTAATTTCTTTTATTAACAAAAAAAAATATCCAGGTATTCTTCTAACCAGTCTGGGTTCATTTGCTGGTGTTGTCTCACCTTTTTGTATGTTTGGGGCAATTTCAATTATGATTCCTTTTAAACAAAAAGGATTACCTTTATCAGTTATTTTCGCATTTTTAATTAGTTCTTCTTTAATGAATCCCAATCTTTTTATATTTAGTTTTATCCTGGGTTATGAACTGGCACTGGCTCGTTTGTTTAGTGCAATAATTCTTGGTATTATAGCAGGAGTTATAATAAAGTTTCTGATAAAAAGCGGGATAGACCCTGGAATTAATTTTGATAAACTGGCTCAGAAAATACTTTCAAAGAAAAAGGAAAATAAGTGCAAATTACAGCAGGAACCAAAATTCAGGTTGGGAAGTAAAAAGATAAAGCAAATTACAGTTTCAGTTTACAAACTGGCAAAATTCACAGGTTTTTATTTTTTGATTGGGCTGAGTTTAACGGCTCTGGTGGACATGTATTTTCCTGAAGAAATATTTTTTCGTTATTTGGGATATCAGAATCCACTGGCTATAATATTTGCTGCAGGAATGGGTATTCCTATTTATATGTGTGGTGGTGGAACTTTGCCTTTGATTCGTTCCTGGTTATGGGCAGGAATGTCTCCCGGTGCTGCTCTGGCATTTCTGATATCAGGACAGGCAACCAAAGTAAAATATCTGGTGGCATATAAGTCAGTGTTAAATTTTAAAAGTTTGGTTTTTTTAATAGCCTATTTAACTATTTCATCTATTATTATAGGCTATTTTTTTAATTTTATCTCTACACCATGGGTGATTAATTAAATAATATAGGAGGAGAGAAAATGAATAAAAAAAGACTAATATTAACAGGTGTTTTTGTATTTTTGATAATAATGTATATTAGTATTGCTTCTTTTGCTCTGGAAATAGTGGAGGCACCTGTACTGGATGATGAACCAGCTATTGTTGGGATTGCCAGGGGAGAAGATCAAATTGAAACAACCAGGAAAGCCATTGAATATGCTGGAGGACTTGATGATATTATAAATGAAGGAGACACAGTTCTTATAAAACCCAATATTGTGGGAGCTCATCCAAAAGGAATAGGCAAAATATCAGATTATCGTACTGTACAGGAGGTAGTTAATCTAGTTAATACCCAGGGTGCTGAGAAAATATATATATCAGAAAGTCCTGTGGATGCCAGATCTTTTAATTCAGCGATGGAAATTACTGGATTTGTTAATATAGAAGGGGCAGTTCTTTATAATCATGATGGTTCAAGACAGGAAAGTAAAAAAATAAAATCTGAGGTTTCTTTATTGGACCATGGTATTTATTTACCAGAAAAATATTTGGAGGTAGATAAGGTAATTGTTGTTTCGGTGATGAAGACTCATAATGAAGCTGGTGTAACATTATCTTTAAAAAATATTGGAATGGGAATGCCACCTCTTCAGGCATATAATCCTTCATCAGGTAATAAAGCTATATTACATGAATATGGAATAAATAATGTAATAGTTGATGTAGGTTTAATTAGGCATGTTGATTTTTCAATAATTGATGGAATTATTGGGGGTGAAGGAGAGGGTCCATTATATGTTGATCCCAAAAAATCAAATGTTATAGTGGCAGGAAATAATATTGTGTCGGTTGATACTATAGGTACAAAAATAATGGGTTATAATCCTGAAAGAATTCCCCATATTGTATATGCAGCTTCCAAAGATCTTGGAAGTATGAATAATATTGAAGTAAAAGGAGATTCTATTTCAGATATAGGTGTTTTTTATAAAAGACCTTCAAATAACCAGAATAATGTTTTTCAGGCCACATCTGTCATATTAAAAAATAAATCAGGAGACATTAAAAGAAACAATATGAGGAATAATATTAATCTTCAGGAACAAATTGTTGAAGGAAGAGAAAACTGGTCTGATACGAGTGATTTAAGTGCTACTTTTGATCTTGCTGTTGATAATCAGAATATCTATGTTTATATGAATATATATAATAATTCTGTTACAAATGATGATATAGTAGAAATTGTTTTTAATGGCAGAAATAATTTTAGTTATTTTTCTGGAAGCAAAATGAAGATAAGCAATATTCTGGATGATCCAGAAACACCTGAAAACATAAAACTGGAAAGAGAAATAGTAGATGAAGGTTATATTCTTGAAATAACAATTCCGCGTACAGGGATATGGAATAATTTAAGTCATTTACAGACTTATGGGTTTGATGTTATTTTACATGATTATGATCAGGAAGGTAATTTACAGACAAAAATGCAGTGGAATAATGGTGAAAATGTAAGTCGATTTAATAATCATCTGGGTCGCGTTTTTATTGATATACAGGATAGGTAATAAAAAAAGGGGGGTACCCCCCTTTTTTTTGCTACATAGAATCACTCACTCACTTAATTTTTTCTAATAAAAAGACCCAATCTTCATTATCCGGAACATCAGGTGATTTCCAGGTAGCCCCTTCAATTTCTCCGATTTTACTAAACTCTCCATCGCGTGGATTTAAACGTTTTATAGTATATTTGTTTTCTTTTATATCTAGTTCTACATTTCCTCCAGCAGGTAAATAAACAATATAAGTATTTCCTTCATCAGCCAGACAGAAAGCATTACCATCAGTTACTCTTTCTCCACTTCCTTTATAATACTCGAAATCAAAGAAATAATAATTTATATATTCCTTTACTAAATTATTTGCCGGCTTTAGTTTCCACCAATCAAGACTGGTAAAGAAATCATACATAATAACATGACTTTCCAGTAAAGTCATACTATCATCACCACGGCCACTTACCCAGCCTCCACCGGTATCTTTACCTGTACCGGTACCATTTCTGGCTGATTCTCCAGTGGTTTGATAACCTCCAGCCATATAAATTTCCCAGGCACAGCGTCTTCTTGTATCTGCTGCCCTCATTCCCGGGAAATGTTCCCAGAGATCTTCATAACCATATTCTTCAACAACCTGTGGGAACTTATGTCCACTCTCTTCTAGCTTTTCTTTTTCTTTAAGAATAAATTCATTTAAGCCAGCATCCCATTCCTGAATCATTTGCATATCAATAAAACCTTCTCTGTATATTTTATTATGGGCTGTTAGCATATGACCATAGGGGTCCTGTCTTCTAAGGAAATGACACATTTCTCTTGTCCACATTGTATTTCGGTGAAAATCATGTTCATTACCAACATCAAAAGTTACATTTGAATAGGCAGCAAGTCTATTTATTCCATAACGGTAATAACGGTATTCTTCCTGACTGTATTCATCAAAAAGAGTACAAAGGGGCTGTGCTCCAATATAGAAGATTGCAGAAACTATAATATCTTTTTCTCTGGCATAAGCAAGCATTTTTTCATATTTCTGCCAGTATTCTACATTAAATCTTGACATATCAAATTCAGGTACAGTAATATCATTGGGAAATTTAGATTCCCAGGGATTTAAAGTCAATTTGAAATTTTCACAATTAACAACCGGAGTACCCCAGGGTTTATCAAATTCTCGACCATAAATTAAAACTCTCAATCTGTTAATTTTGTATGAATCCAGACGGTCAATAATAGATTTAATAGTTTGATCATCTTCCCAGCCCATTAAATAATAGGTGGTTGTACCATTTAAAAAATAATGTTCTTCAGTTCCTTCCCAAATAAAATGATAGGGGTGATCAGGATCTTTTTTCAAAAGACCTTTATTATCAGAATCTATGGCCTTAAATTCTCCTTCAAACTTTTCATTAGATCCATCAGCCTGTTTGTAGTTGATTTCAAAATTATAGGATCCTGCCTTTTTGGGCATAAATCTAATTTTGAAAATACTACCATCAGAACTGTCACAAAATCCCTCTACATTAATTTTTTTATCTTTATCAGACCAGAACTGCCCATCAATTCTGGCATCAGTAAAAGGATTTTTTAGATCAGGGTTTTCATTTGCAAGTACAATTTCTAGGAAGTCATAAGTTTTCACCTGATTTGAAACTTGTTTCAGTTTAATACTCATATATCTCTTACCTCCTTAAGGTAATTAAAAATTAATTATTTATTTTCTATTAACTTTTTTGTTTCTCTGGCTATAACCAATTCTTCATTTGTGGGGATAACAAAAACAGATATTTTAGAGTCCTCTTTAGATATTTTCTTTTCTTTACCTTTACCCTGATTTGCTTTTTCATCCAATTTTATCCCCATAGAATTTAAACCCTTGAGGATTCCTTTTCTGGCATCTTTTTCATTTTCCCCAATTCCACCGGTAAATACAATGACATCAAGACCATCCATAATAGCTT
>PWOK01000355.1 GCA_003557445.1 Halanaerobiaceae bacterium | reverse complement strand
CGGCCTGTAATTTAAAAGTGGAGGAAGGTATGGAGGTTATTGCCTTTGATCAGGAACTTGAACGACACAGATGTTATCTGGTGGACTTGATGTTAAGCCAGCATAATTTTGCCTGTATCAACTGTAATGCAGCAGGAGAATGTCAGCTTCAGGAACTTGGTCATCGCTATGGATTGATTAAATTAAGCCCGCAAAAATTTAAAGAATTTTATAAAGAAGCGACCAGAAAATACAATAGTTTTCCTGGAGATAAAAAAAGATTTACAGATAAGGACTTTCATAACAGAAAGATTGAGATTTATACAGGTACACCAGAAGACTGTATAAGGTGTTCCTATTGTATAGAAGTTTGTCCCATGGATCTTTATCCGGTTTTAATAATGGAAGCCTGGAAGTATGACCAGAAGGATTTACAAAAAAAACTAAGCCCAGAGGATTGTATACAATGTGGATTATGTGCTTATGTATGTCCTGGTGAAATAAGTATCCCTGATTATTTTCCAGAAAGACAGAAGATAAAATAAAGATTTTCATTTCAATTAATAGAGAAAACCTGCTGAAAGGCAGGTTTTTTTGTCGTTAAAAATAAAAGATTGCAAGTATATGGAAAACAGGATATAATAAGTTTAGAAATTTCAAGAAGATAGATAAAAATTACAGGAGTTATAAGGAGGAAAATAATGAAAAACTTAAAAAATATAATGATTATACTGTTAATGATGGTATTGTTTATTGGTGGTAATGTTTATGCTGAAAATAATAATGAGGACCTTTTAAATCAGGCTTTGAGAACTTATTATGAGGGGAATTATGGTCAATCTGAACAGCTCTGGCTTGAAATTAAAGAAGAGGAAAAACATGACTGGGAGGTAAATTTCTTTCTGGGAATGATTAATCTCAATAAAAATGATCTGGAAAAGGCGGTTGATTATATGGAAAAAGCCTATAATCTTCGTTCAGAAAATTATTTCACCCTGGTTAATTATGCCAGGATTCTTTACCGACAGGAAAAACATGAAATGGCTTTTGAAATACTTAATGAAGTTCCAGAAGGACTACAGAAATACAATGAACAATATTATAATACCTATGGATTATTAGAAATGACTGAAAACAATCTATCTCAGGCTGTAGAATATTTTGAAATAGCATTAGAAATAAATCCTGAAAATTACTATGTTTTAAATAATCTGGGACTGGCCTTAATCAGACTGGGAAATTTTCAGCAGGCAAAAGAATATCTGGAAATGGCTATAGAATTGGATCCCACAGAAGCTTATATTTATAATAATCTGGGTATAACCTATGAAAACCTCAATCAATTACAACAGGCAAAAGAAAGCTATCAGAAGGCTCTGGAATTAAATCCACTGCATGAAAGAGCAGAAGTAAATTTAAACAGAGTTATTTTTAAAATGGAATAAAGAATGTTTAAATAATTTGCTTTTATAGAACAAATGTTTTATAATAAAGATATAAGAATAAAATTATTTTTAATTATAGGGGTGAACATTTTGAGTGAAGAAAAGCAAAAGGCTCTGGATATGGCTGTTAAAAGAATAGAAAAACAATTTGGCAAGGGATCAATTATGAAGCTGGGAGAAGCAAGCAGTATGGATGTAGAGGCAATTCCGACAGGAGCAATTAATTTAGACCTGGCATTGGGAGTTGGTGGGATTCCCAAGGGGAGAATAATTGAGATATACGGGAATGAATCCTCAGGTAAAACAACTCTGGCCCTGCATATTATTGCAGAAACACAGAAACTCGGTGGTTCAGCTGTTTTTATTGATGCTGAACATGCCCTTGATCCCAAATATGCTGAGAATCTGGGAGTCAATATTGATAATTTACTTATATCACAACCAAATAATGGAGAAGAAGCACTGGAAATAGCAGAAGCCCTTGTACGCAGTAATGCTATAAGTGTTGTGGTTATTGACTCAGTAGCAGCCCTGGTTCCCAAAAAAGAACTGGAAGGAGAAATGGGTGATAGTCATGTGGCTTTACAGGCCAGATTAATGTCTCAGGCTATGCGTAAATTATCAGGGGCAATAAGTAAATCAAAAGCAGCCTGTATTTTTGTTAATCAGATAAGGGAAAAAGTAGGTGTTATGTTTGGTAATCCTGAAACTACTCCCGGTGGCCGGGCCCTTAAATTCTATTCCTCTGTGAGAATTGAATTAAGGAGATCTCAGACTATCAAAGATGGGGATGAAATAATAGGTTCACATGTACGGGTAAAAGTGGTTAAAAACAAAGTGGCACCACCATTTAGAAATGCAGAATTTGATATCATGTATGGAACCGGGATTTCTTCTACTGGTTGTATTTTAGATCTGGGTGTAGATACAGAAATTATAGATCGTGCTGGTTCCTGGTATTCCTATGGAGAAGAGCGCCTGGGACAGGGCAGAGAGAATTCTAAAGAATTTTTAAAAGAAAATAAAGAAGTCTGTCAGCAAATTGAAAAAGAAATCAAGAAAAAAGTAGGTTTTATAGAGGATGCAGAAGAAAACAATGAAGACACAGAAGAGGAATAAATTATCAGAATAGAAAATATTCTATAATAATTTGACAAAATCTATTGAAATAATATATAATATATACAAATAAAAGAATAGTAATTAATATCAATAAAGAGAGGTGATAAAAATGACAGAACCTGACAAAAAGGTAGCTGTTTTTGTTGCCAATGATTATGAAGATCTGGAAGTATGGTATCCCATTTTACGCTTAAAAGAAGAAGGTTTTGATGTAACTGTTATTGGTTCTGATAATGTTACAGGAGATACCTGTTTCAGTAAACATACTTATCCAATCAATATTGATGTTAAAGCAGCAGATGCTGATCCGGGAGAATATGATGCAGTCATTATTCCAGGTGGCTGGGCCCCTGATAAACTGAGACAATGTTTAAATACTCTTGATTTTGTTAATGAATTATCCAGTGCAGGAAAGGTTGTGGCAGCTATATGCCATGGTGGCTGGGTTCTTGCTTCTGCTGATGTTGTTCAGGGTAAAACTCTAACTTCAACAGCTGCAATTAAAGATGATATGGTAAACGCAGGTGCTAACTGGGTTGATAAAGAAGTTGTTGTTGATGGTAATTTAATAACTTCAAGACACCCGGGAGATTTACCGGTTTTTCTTAAGGAAATCTTGAAAAAATTATAATAAAAGATTTCAAAATAACTTAAAAGGAAGGGGAAATTTTTATGGAATTAAAAGGTATCTACAAGTGTGAAATATGTGGTAATGTAGTGGAGGTTGTTGATGCTTTTGAACCACCTATAAGTTGTTGTAATGAACCCATGAAAAAATTGGAGGCTCAAACAGAAGACTATACTGTAGAAAAACATGTACCTATGGTTGAAGAAGCAGATGATGGTGTAAAAGTTATAGTTGGCTCTACACTCCATCCAATGACAGAAGAACATCATATTGTTTTCATAGAAGTACTTACAAAAGATAATAAAGTATATAGAGCAGATTTAGATGCTACTGGAGAACCAGAAGCTAAATTTCCAGTAAAAGCAGAAAATATAGCTCTGGTAAGAGAATACTGTAATATTCATGATTTGTGGAAAGCTTAAAAAAAGGAAAAAAAGCCGGCAGTTGCAGGAATGTCGGCTTTTTTATCCCTTAAAACACATAAAGTTTATAGGAATACTTGACAAAGGAGATTATTTATAGTATGATAAATATAAATTAAATTTTAACAGGTATAACCCGGTGGAGGTGTGTTCAGTGAATAAAAGAAATAATAATATAAATTTTAATCTCAGGTGTAGTCGTTATCAATCTAAATCAAAGGAAAATGGTGCAAGATGTCCTACAAGTTTAACAAACTCCATCCAGGAAATATTTAGTCATAGTGGACTGGATAGGGTTGTAAACAGGCTAAATGATTTTAAGTATATAAGAAAAGCTGAACAGATGAGTTCTGAACAGCGAAAAAATATTATTAATTTAATGTTTAAAAAAATCCCTGATGTAAAAAAAGGTGAAATAAATGATCAAATTTATAGAATAATGGGATTAAAACCCAGGTTAGAAAACAATATACAGCTAAATGAGAATAAAGAAATCAGGACATTATTAGAACAATTAAAACCAGCTGAAGAAATTAAATTAATGGAAATAATTTTTAGAAATTTATCTGAAGATACCAGAGAAGAAATTCTTCTATTATTGATATAAAATTGAAAAAAAAAATAACAAACAAAAAAACCGGTGGTTCCCCCTCTTCCGGTTTTTTTGTGTTATTAACAACTTATTAAATAAACTAATTTTATCTTAAGGCTGTAGAGTTATGATAAAAGTGAGAATAAAAATAAATTAAAAAAATGAAAGGTACTGCTTCCCCGGTTCAGAGAGAACAGTACCCTTTGTTATTTATTCGGTAAAATACTGGTCCACTTTTTCCAGTAGATCCATTATTGATAAATTTTGAGGACAGGATGGTTCACACTGGCCACATCTAACACAGGCAGCTGCTTTTTTTTCATTATCATAATCTTTATATTTCTTCCTGGATTCACTATATTTATCATATACATGGGCCCTGTTATATTTCTTGAAATTACCCGGAATATCAACTCCTGTGGGACAGGGGAGACAGTAATTGCATTGGGTACATTGTATTG
>PWOK01000034.1 GCA_003557445.1 Halanaerobiaceae bacterium | reverse complement strand
GTTTCTTGATGAAATTTCTGAATATCAAAGGGATGTTCTGGAATTATTAAGACAACCTTTAGAAGAAGGACAGGTAACTATTGTAAGAACAGAAATGAGTACCACTTTTCCCGCAAATTTTATGCTGGTTTCAGCGATGAATCCCTGTCCCTGTGGGTATCTGGGAGATGAAAAACATGAATGTCACTGTACAGTTGCAAAAATAAATAATTACAGAAGTAAAATATCAGGTCCTCTGATGGATAGAATAGATATACATGTTGAAGTAGCTGCCCTGGATTCGGAAGAGATACTTTCTGAAGCAAATGGTGAAAGTTCTGAAAAAATCAGAAAGAGAGTAATTGGGGCCCGTAAAATTCAACTAAAAAGATATTGTAAAGAAAATATAAATAATAATTCTAAACTGAAAGGTGAACTATTGCATAAATATTGTAAAATTAATAATAAAAGTGAAAAATTATTAAAAAAAGCTATAGATAACCTTGGTTTTAGTGCAAGAGCCTATGATAGAATATTAAGACTTGCCAGGACAATTGCTGATCTTGAACAGAGCAGTAGAATTAAAACAGATCATATAACTGAAGCGATTCAATACAGAAGTCTGGACAGAAAAAATACGGCCTTAATTTAAATAAGTATAGGGGGGTAATTAGATATGCAAAGGAAATACTGGCTGGCATTGAGCATGATAGAAGGTATTGGTCCAATAAGGATAAATAAATTAATTAACCACTTTGGTGATCCTCTCTCAATCTGGAAAGCAGATAAACATCAATTAAGAAAAGTAGATGGTTTTTATAAACTGGCTGATGTAATTATCAAAGAAAGAAAAAGAATAAATATTAATAAAATCTTACAGAGATTAAAGAAATTAAATATTTCATATTTATGTCTTAATGATCCTGAATACCCTCAAATATTAAAAAAAATATATGACCCACCTCCTGTACTTTATTATAAAGGTAATTATCAATTCAATCATCCCTGTATTGCCATTGTTGGTTCCAGAAGGTGTACATCATATGGTAGAAAAATTGCCAGAGCTTTAGCATATAAACTGGTACAGAGAAATATTACAGTTGTCAGTGGTATGGCAAGAGGAATTGACACATGTGGTCATCAGGGAGCATTAAAGGGAAATGCTTCTACAATAGCAGTTTTAGGATCAGGCCTTGATTATATATACCCTCCTGAAAACAGAAAATTATATAAAAAGATACAGGAAAAGGGATTAGTTATAACAGAGTTTCCACCAGGGGTTGAACCTAAACCGGAAAATTTTCCCCGGAGAAATAGAATAATTAGTGGTCTGTCACAGGGGGTTATAGTAGTTGAAGCAGCTGCCAGAAGTGGTTCATTAATAACTGCCGATCTGGCACTGGAACAGGGAAGAGAAGTTTTTGCTATACCTGGAAATATAGATAAAAATAGCAGTAAGGGAACAAATAATTTAATTAAAAAAGGAGCAAAAATAGTTACCTGTATTGAAGATATACTGGAAGAATTATTTTTGGATACTGAGTGTAAAAGTAAAAAAAATAAAATCAGATATCCCACATTAAACAAAAAAGAAGAAAAGATTATAAAAATATTACAAAAAAATGATTTACTTGATATTGATAAAATAGTAGAAATTTCAGGTTTAGGAGTAGCTGAGGTGAATTCTCTTTTATTAAAACTGGAATTAAAAGATCTAATAAAAAGAGAAGCTGGAAAAAAATATTCATTCAAGGGTTTACAAAGTTTGTTAAAACCAATATAATATTATATTAATAAAGGAGTACCGGTTTAAATAATAATATACTGTATAAGTAAAAAGTGAAGGGAGGAGGATTTATATTAATAAAAATGTATTTGATATTATAGATATTATAATAAAGAAACTTTTTAATAATAATAAAAAAACATGTGATGAAGATGAAATAATTGAAGAATTAAGAAAAACAGGATATAAATGTAGTGAGATAAATAAAGCACTGGATATTATTTTTACTAAATCAAAAATAATATATAAAAACGATAAGGAAAAACAGTATTCAAATAATAAATCATATAACAGGGTCTTTAATATATCTGAATCTCTTTATCTCTCTTCACATATCAAAAAAACAATAAGAAAAATTTTAATATTAAAAGTAATGAAACCTGAACAGGTAGAAAATTTAATTTCAAGGATAATCCATAAAGTATATTTTAAAGATTCAGTGAAATCATATGATTTATGGGAAATATTAGAGGACTTAATTGATGATGAAATCAAATTAAACATGATTTCTAGAGAAATACCTGAATTTGCAGATTTTTATACAGGCCTTTATAATAATATTAATTGATAAATAAATCTGGAGGGAATATAATGGCAAATAAAAAAAATTATACTCTTGTAATTGTTGAATCACCTGCCAAAGCAAAAACCATAACCAAGTTTCTTGGCAATAATTATAAAGTAGAAGCATCAATGGGTCATGTTATAGACTTACCAAAAAGTCAGCTTGGAGTAAATATAGAAAAGGATTTTGAACCCAAATATATAACTATCAGGGGTAAGGGTAAAATATTAAAAAAACTAAAAAAGGCTACTAAAAAAAGTAAAGATGTATATTTAGCAACTGACCCTGATAGGGAAGGTGAAGCAATTTCATGGCATCTTGCTGGGGCTTTAAAACTGGATAAAGATAATGTAAGAATAGAATTTAATGAAATAACAGAAAATGCTATCCAGAATGCGATCAAAAATCCCAGACCTATTGATAAAAGTTTAGTTGATGCCCAGCAGGCAAGAAGAATACTGGATCGTCTTGTTGGTTATAAATTAAGCCCCCTTTTATGGAAAAAAGTGCGAAAAGGTCTCAGTGCTGGAAGGGTGCAAACTGTTGCTGTTAAAATAATTTGTGAAAGAGAAAGGGAAATAGAGGCCTTTGAACCTGAGGAATACTGGAGTATTTCTGCTTTTCTATTACAAAACAAAAATGAAATAGAAGCAGAATTATATCGTGTTAATAATAAGAAATTTAACATAGGCAGCAAAGAAGAAGTTGATAAAATCGTTAAAGAAATAAAAAAGAATCAATTTATTATTGATAAAGTTAAAGAAAGAAAAAGAAAACGTAATCCCAAACCACCTTTTACCACCAGTACTTTACAGCAAAGGGCAGCAAACAAATTAAATTTTTCAGCTAAAAAGACAATGTTCATTGCTCAGCAATTATATGAAGGTATTGACCTTGGTGCTTCGGGATCAACAGGTTTGATTAGTTATATGAGAACTGATAGTACACGTTTATCTTCAGAAGCCAAAAATGAAATTTTACAATATATTAAAAATGAGATCGGAGAAAAATATGCTCCCCAAAAAGCAAAAAAATATAAAAAGAATAAAGATTCACAGGATGCACACGAAGCAATTAGACCTACATCTGTTAAACAAACACCTGAAAAAATTAAAGAGTTTTTAAACAGAGACCAATACCGTCTGTATAAGTTAATCTGGACCAGGTCTGTTGCCAGTCAGATGAAACCTGCTATATATAAAATACTAACAGTTGATATTAAAGCAGGGAAAAAATATAAATTTAGAGTATCAGGATCTAAAATTATATTTCCTGGATTCATTAAATTAACAGGAAGTAAAAAGGATGATGTGATTTTACCGGAAATGTCAGAGGGAGATAAACTGAATTTAAAAGAGATAAAACCTGAACAGCATTTCACACAACCGCCCCCAAGATATACGGAGGCAAGCCTTGTAAAAACTCTTGAAAAAAAGGGAATAGGACGTCCCAGCACTTATGCTCCTACAATATCTACTATTTTATCCAGAGAATATGTTGAAAGAGAACAAAAACAGTTAAAACCAACAAAACTTGGTTTTCTTGTGATTGATTTATTGTGTGACTATTTTCCCGATGTTACTGATGTAGAATTTACTGCAAACCTGGAGGAAAGACTGGATAATATAGAAGATAACGAGGAGAACTGGAAAAAACTTTTATCTGATTTTTATTTTCCCTTTGAAAAAAGATTAAAAAAAGCAGAAAAAAATATGGAATCTGTAAATTATGTAGAAAAAACGGATGAAACCTGTGATAAATGTGGCAAAGATATGGTTGTAAAATATGGTCGTTATGGTAAATTTCTGGCCTGTACAGGATATCCTGATTGTAAAAACACCAAACCATATCTTGTAAAGACAGGGGTTGATTGTCCTCAATGTAAGGATGGTCAAATTGTTCAGAGAAAAAGTAAAAGAGGGAAAAAGTTTTATGGTTGTAGTAATTATCCTGATTGTGAATTTTTGGTCTGGAATAAACCTGTTGAAAAAAAATGTCCTGAGTGTGATGGTTTGATGGTTGAAAAAACCACCCGTAAAAAAGGTACTTATTTAAAATGCATAAATAAAAAATGCAAAAAAGAAATAAGACCTCAAAAATAAAGAATAAAAGAAAAAACAGGCCTTTAATCAAGGCCTGTTTTTAAATATATATAAACTAAAGGGCTTCATCACCTCTTTCTGTTGTTCTTATTCTAATAGCATCTTCAATATTACTAGTGAATATAACAATGAAAAACTAAAAATAAGAAGTGATTTTACCAAAAATAAAGTAACAGGATATATCAAATAAAGCAACCTTAAAAGATATTATTTTAGAAAGATAAAAAAT
>PWOK01000043.1 GCA_003557445.1 Halanaerobiaceae bacterium | reverse complement strand
TGAGTAAGGCATTGACCTGTACAGCAAAATTATCAGGTCCCAGTACCCTGGTTAACATTCTCTCTAAATCAAATTTTAATCCCTGTTCAAATTGTCTTTGAAAGTCAAAGTTATCTATGTAATCAGCAAAAGAATTTAAATCATTTTCTTTATTTGTAGTTAATAATTTTCCTGATGTATCCACAATAGTAACATTGTCCGGTTCAAGCCCCTGGACTCCACTGGCTACAAGATTTTTTATTGCCTTAACCTGTGATTCACTTATAGTCCTGCCTGAAGCAGGTGCTAACAGGACAGAAGCCTTAGCTGGCCTATCTCTATCAATAAACAAACTATCATCAGGAGGTGTTATCTGAACCCTGGCCTGATCTATAGAATTAATACTCTGAATAACCCTGCTTAATTCTCCAGACAGAGCACGAAAAAGATTAACCTGTCTTTCAAATTCTGTGGTACCAAAATTTGTTTCATCAAATATTTCAAAACCAACAACACCATGATCCGGTAAACCCTGTCCTGCCAGTTCCAGGCGGGCCTGATTTACATAATCAGTAGGTACCCTGATAACTGAACCACCATCATCCAGTTGATAGGGTATATTCCTGTTCTCAAGTTCCTCAACAATTGCACTGGCATCCTGAGCTGTTAACTGACTAAATAATGGTTGATAATCCCTTCCTCTACCCATTATTACCAGAAAAAGAAGACCCAGAAGAACTGTTATAGCCCCCAGGATAATAATTGTTTTTGCCCTTTTATTTAGTTTTTCCCAGAAATCATTTAAATCTTCTAAGTTTTTTTGAAACCATTCACCCATTTTAAAACCTCTTTCTCAACATCTTCATTTTATCTGTCTCCACCCTATACCTGAATACGCATTATTTCTTCATATGCATTTAATACTTTATTTTGAATTGCAGTTGTCAGGTTTAAGGCAATTTTAGCTTTTTCAGTTGCAATTGTTACTTTATGTATATTATCAGTTTTGCCCAGTACAAAATCTTCAGTAAGATTATCTGCCTGTCTCTGTAATTGATTAACCTGATTTAGATTGTTTTTCAATAACTGAGAAAATGACGAATTTATATTATTATCAGTAGCAGATTTAATAAAATCATTATCTCTTTGAAAAATATTATTAATTCCTTCTATCATAATTTCACCTCTTTATTTAACCCTGTCCAATTTGAATGGCCTGTACAGCCATATTTTTTGTTGTGTCCAGGGCAGTAATATTGGCTTCATAAGCCCTTGATGCTTCAATCATATCAACCATTTCTGTTGTAATATCAATATTTGGTTTGGCCAGATAACCATTTTCATCAGCATCAGGATGTTCAGGCCTGTATACCATTCTAAAAGGAGAATCATCCTCAATAATTGCACTGATTTCCACACCCTGTCCAATTTTTTCACCGGCAAGACTATCTTTAAATATTTTTGAAAATGAACTATCCTGTTTCTGGTTAAAAACAGGTAATTTACGTCTGTAAGGGCCACCTTCAGGTGTCCTGGTTGTATTAACATTGGCAATATTCCCTGCTATTAAATCCATTCTTAACCTTTGAGCTGTTAAACCTGAAGCACTTATATCAAAACTTGAAAACATAATTAATTCCCACCCCTTTCTATTACATTATTTAACATACTAAACTGAGAATTAATCTGTCTGATTAAAGTATTATAATAAATGCTGTTTTTAGCCAGATTACTCATTTCCACATCAATATCAACACTATTTTTGTCATTTTTATAACTAAAATCTGATAATGAAGTTATTTTGAAATCTGTATCTTTTTTCAAACTGGTTCCTGACATATGTTTGTCATGGGTTGTTTGCAAAGAATTGTTTTTTTTACTATCATTGACCATATTATGTAATACATCTTTAAATTGAACATCCTGTCTTTTGTAACCGGGGGTATTAACATTGGCAATATTATTATTTATTGCCTGCTGTCTCTTGCTGGAACCATCGAGTCCCCTGCTAATAAGGTTAATAATTGATCTCATAATCTCACCTGCTTTTACTTATATTTTTCTGATAATTCAATTTAATTTTTTAATTGCATTAATCACTCTTTCTTCTTTAAAGGGCTTAACTATAAAATCTTTTGCTCCCAGTTCAATAGCCTTAATCACCATTTTCTGCTGTCCCATAGCACTACAAACCACTATCTGAGCTTCAGAATCAATATCCTTAATCGCTTTAATAGCCTCCAGTCCATCCATTACCGGCATCGTGATGTCCATTGTAACAATGTCAGGTTCAAGGTCCTGATATTTTTCTACAGCTTCTTTTCCATTCTCAGCCTCTCCAGCAATCTCATAATCATTTTTTAATATATTTTTTAAATTCAATCTCATAAAAGCTGCATCATCAACTATCAGCAGGGATTTCATCAAGATAAGCCTCCTTTTACCAAATTTCAAATTAATTGATAAATTCACAATTACTTTTAATTTCTTTAAATCTTACAAATTTCCTGCCTTATTTTCATTTTTAGTAAAAATTACCCCAAATAATTATCCTGATTTAATTTGAAATTATATTAAAATAATAAAAAGAGACCGGTTTCACCATTGACTCCATACAACCCAGGTGACCAGATATAGGTTGTATTTCACAGTCTTCTCTTATAATTTATGTATATATTTATTTCTGTGCTAAAAATAATTATAACATCAATTTATATAAAAATCAACTTTTTTGCAAAAAATTATCACAAAATTATAACATTTATTTTTTTATGTTTAATTTATGCATAATTAAGCCGGTTAATAATTTTGGATAAAAATCTGTAGATTTTTGAGGCATTTTTTCTCCCCTGTCTGCAACAGATTTAACCTGTTTTACGGGAGTTGGATTTAAGATAAAACAGGCCTGATAATTTTCCTTTTCCAGTTTATCCAGAGCTTTTTCTTTATATCTAATATAGTCAAGATTACTTTTTTCCTGTAGTTCTTTTTCACCAATTCCCAGGTACTTTTCTAAAATAGCTTTATGTAATATGGCCACATCAAGCTTATGCCAGCTGGAAGATTTTTCTGGAGCAAGTTCCTGAATTATATTACTGTTTTGAAGTGTTAATACACAATATTTTCCCTGTTTTGATTTATATCCAAAAGAATGTTTTTTTTCTTTATCTTCTTTCAGTTTTGTAAACATTTGCTGGCTGTTATTATATTCAAATACCTTAAAATATTTTTTTATTTTATCTAAAAACCTTTCTGGATTAAAATCCTTTAAACCATAAACAAGCCTGTGGGTTGCTAAAATTTTCAAACCAGGATCCTCAATATTTATAAAAGTCATCAGTCTTTTATCAAAATCTCCCTGATATCCTTTTTTAAGACATTCATTTTTAAAATTAAGAGCAGTTTGATAACGATGATGCCCGTCTGCAATATAAAGGGTTTTTTCTTTCATATTTTCCTTAATTATTTTAATTAAATCTGGATTTTCTATTTTCCATAATTTATGTATATTATTGTCTCTATCAACAACACTGTTCAGACTTTTATTATTAACCAGATAATCATCGATTTTTTTTGTAATATAATTTTTTTTATCCGAATAAAGCATAAATATATGACCAAAATTAGCTTCTGTTGCCCGCAAAAGTTTTAAACGATCAGCCTTTGGACCTTCAAGTGTGTTTTCATGAGCTTTAACACCCTTTTTATCATCTATTTTACCAAGACCCACAAAGCCTTTTCTTACTTTTTTATCACCATTGATATCATATTCCTGATAATAGGCATAAAAACAGGGTTTTTGTTCTTTAATCAAAATTTCTTTTTCTATCCACTTATCAAGTAACTCCGCTGCTTTTTGATATTTGTTTGATCTTCCATTATCTTTTCCCTTTATCAGACGCACAATATTATAAGGACTTGATTTATAAAATTGTTCCTGGTCTTTTTTGTTTATTTTATCATATGGTGGAGTTACTATCTGATTTAAATTATCTGTCTTTTTTTGGTTATATCTGTAACCATTAAAAGAATATACATCTGCCATATCATTTGCCTCCCTGTAATATTTTTCAAATCAAAACAACTCCAATGATAACAGGAGTTGTTTTGATTATTAAATTTATTTATATATGTTTGCAAGATTTAAATGTTCTAATTCTATATCTGATAATGCTCTGAAAACTTCTCTAACCCTTTCTTCTGGAGCGTTTCTGGCTACCTGAAGATAAAAATTTATTGCTTTTTGTTCATGGTCATGAGCATCAATAAATCGATCTGTATCATTATCAGGAATTGATACCTCAGGTAATTCACCTTCTTCAATACCAAGCATATCTGCCAGTAATTCAGCATGTTCACCCTCATGTTTTCCCAGCCTTTTAAAAATAGCCTTTGATATCTGATTTTCTGCATTATCAGCACATTTTTTGTAAAAAGCAGTATTGTTTAATTCCAGTTCTAAAGCATATAAGCAATCCTTTTTGCTTTTTTCAGAAATCTCGATAACTCCATAATCTAAATATTCTGCTGCTGAAATCAAATTTTTTCCCGGGGCACCACAATAAGGACAGCGATCAGATGGTACCTCTCCTAAATATGTTTCTCCACATATTTGACATCTCCATGGTTTCACTAATTTTCCCTCCTCAATATATATTATATATGTTTATTATAGAATAACAG
>PWOK01000223.1 GCA_003557445.1 Halanaerobiaceae bacterium | reverse complement strand
TCAATCAAAACAATCTTTAACTCATTATTCATCATTTATCCTCCTTTGTAATTTTTATATTGTATTATTTAATTTGTATATTGACTAAAAAATACCTTCTTAAATTTAGATTATATAATTATTAATTTTTAATAATGATCTTCAAAAAATAATTTTAATTGTGTTGCAACACTGTCAGATAGGTTAAGGAGTAAATAAATTAAAAAAAGATCATAGGCATTTAAAATTGTTTTACTATTATTGTCATCTTCAAAAAGGTTAAAAATCATGATAATTATCCCCTCCTTTTCAGAAAATCTATAATAGAATATGAAAGAAAAATATTTTTGTTCATTAAAAATTATATTTTCTCAAAGAATTTCAAAAATAGTTCTTGACAATAATTAAATAATTGTATATACTAATTATCAACAATTATATGATTATATAGTTTAACAGTAATGATGGGGAGTAAAATAAATTTTTAAAGGATTACAGAGAATCGGGATTGCTGAAAAACGATATCCGGAAAATTATTTTTGTAGCCCCTGAACTGTAAAATTGAAATAAGAGTAGGTTTTACCGGTGACAGCATCCGTTATCATGTGCTGAAGTATTAAACATAAAATATGTTGAGTACTTAAAGAGATTGCTGCTTTTAAAAGCAGTGAAGTTGGGTGGTACCGCGAAAGTAACCTTTCGTCCCAATTAACAGAGTATCTGTTAGTTGAGATGAGGGGTTTTTTTATTTAACTAATAATTGACAACAAAGAAAAGGAGAGTGTTTCTTAATGACTAAAATTACTGGTGCAGATATTTTCATAAAATCACTAAACAAAGAAAATGTAGATGTTATTTTTGGTTATCCGGGGGGCAGTGTTATTCCAATATATGATCGCTTAATGGATTCTGATATTAAACATATTATGCCCCATCATGAACAGGGAGGAATACATGCAGCAGATGGTTATGCCCGTTCAACTGGTAAAGTAGGTGTTTGTCTGGTTACTTCAGGCCCTGGAGCTACAAATCTGGTAACAGGTCTGGCCACAGCCAATATGGATTCAGTTCCTCTGGTTGCTTTCACAGGACAGGTGTCAACTTCAATGCTGGGAACAGATGCCTTTCAGGAAGCTGATATTAAGGGAATTTCATTACCTATAACCAAACATAATTATCTGGTAGAGGATGTAAATGATTTTTCCAGAATTATCAAAGAAGCGTTTTATATTGCCCGTACAGGACGACCAGGTCCGGTACTGGTGGATATGCCTGTAGATATTTTAAAAAGTAAGGCAGTTTTTTCTTATCCTGATGATATTACCCTAAAAAGTGAAAAAAAGAAGAAAATCAAAGTTACAGATCAACAATTAGATATGGCGGCTGAATTAATTAATAAGTCTAAAAAACCTGTTATTTATGCAGGTGGTGGTGTTATTATTTCAGGAGCCAGTAAACAATTAAGAGAACTGGCAGAAAAAGCATCAATTCCGGTAACAACAACTTTAACCGGTCTTGGTTCTTTTGATGAAAGAAATAGCTTAAGCCTGGGAATGCTGGGTATGCATGGAACTACTGAGGCAAATCTGGCAGTATCAAATTCTGATTTATTGATTGCTATAGGTGCACGTTTTGATGATCGTGCTACAGGTAATCTGGAAAGTTTTGCACCCGGTGCAAAAATAATCCATATTGATATTGATCCAGCTGAAATAGGTAAACTTGTTAATGTTGATGTTCCTCTTACAGGAGATGTCAAAAAAATTCTTAATAAATTAAACCCCAGAATTGAGGGCAAAGAAAAAAGTAGCTGGCATAAACAAATTGATCAGTGGAAAATACTTGATAAGGTTGAAAAAGAAGAAAATAACAAAAAACTTGTTCCCAGACAGATAATTGAAGAATTATATGATTTGACTGAGGGAAAAGCATTGATTACCACCGAGGTTGGGCAGCATCAAATGTGGGCAGCCCAGTTTTATAAATATAGTAAACCACGTAGCCTTATGACTTCCGGAGGATTGGGAACCATGGGTTATGGTTTTCCAGCTGCTGTAGGAGTACAGGTGGGTAATCCTGAGGATGTTGTGGTTTGTCTTGCTGGTGATGGAAGTTTCCAGATGAATATTCAGGAACTTGCCACTGTAGCCAAGAATAAATTACCCGTAAATGTCATTATATTTAATAATCAATATTTAGGTATGGTTAGACAGTGGCAGGAAATATTTTTTGATAAAAGATATTCTTCTACCTGTTTAAGAAAACAGGAAGGATGTCCACCTGATTGTTCTACTCCTGGAAATAACTGTCCTGAAATGATTCCTGATTTTGTGAAAGTTGCTTCAGGGTATGGTATTAAAGGTATAAGGGTAACCGAACCCAGTCAGGTTAGATCTGCTTTGAAAGAAGCGATAAACAGTAAAGAACCATATATTCTGGATTTTATTATAGAAGAAGAAGAAAATGTTTTCCCGATGGTTCCAGCAGGTGGAAGTCTGGACAATATGCTTTTAAAAAAAGATTTTAAAGTTTAATAAATAATTTTCAACATATAAGGTGTTTATAAATTGCCAGTTTCTGAGCTGGCAATTTTTACTTTTTTGTCTTTTAAATATTTTTTCTGACAATGATTACATAAATCAGCATAAAAACTTTTATTCTGGTTTTTTCTTATTTTTACTATCCTTAAGCATAGTGAACAAAACATATTTAATCACCTCCATTATCATTATCGTCCATCATAATTATTTTTATACATAAAAAGTATAATATTTCTGTTTACAGGGAAAATAATAATGGAGGTGATTAGATGTCAAAAATTAAATGCTCAGTGGATAGTTGTAACTATTGGGAAAGCAATAAATGTACAGCTGATCAGATTGAAGTGGCCAAAAACTTTGTTCAAACCAGAAATGATATGGAAGCTGGAAATATTGGAAGTGCATCAGTTAATTCCAATGAAACACAATGTTTAACCTTTAAACCTGCAAATTAAAAAAAAGACCATATCCGAGTAATGGATATGGTCAAATAATTATATAAGTAACAAATTAATTAGGCTGTATTTTTTGTTTCGTCTATACAGGTTTCACAGATTTCTTTTCCTTTATAATCTACTACATTTTCAACATTACCACAGAAAATACATCCTGGTTCATATTTTTTTAGAATTATTTTGTCACCTTCAACAAAAATTTCCATGGGATCTTTTCTCTTTATACCCATAGTATTTCTTAATTCTTTGGGAATAACCATTCGACCTAAATCGTCAATTTTTCTAACAATTCCTGTTGATTTCATATTTTATCACTCCTTTTTTTCTATTATAACAATCTCTGACATCTTTTTCAATATATTTTTGTAATTTATTATATATTTATCATATTTTGAAGTAATATAGAAGTTTATGATGAAATAATCATTTCATAATGTCTATCTAGTTAATATATATGTAAATAACATGAATTTATGATTTTATCCAAAAATTACATAAAATAAACTATGGTCTTTTTAGCTAATCTATGTTATTATTTGTATATCAAATATATATTTTGTAATTATATTAAATTCATACTAACATAAAGGGAGGTTAATAAATGTTAAAGAAAAAATTTACTATTATTATTTCATTTTTACTGATCATATTTACTTTTAATTTAGTACTGGCACAGGGACCAGTAGATTTTTCTAACCACTGGGCTCAGGAATATATTATATCATTACTCAACGAGAATATTATGACAACCTATCCAGATGGTTCTTTTAAACCGGATCAGGAAATTACAAGGGGAGAATTCAGTTTTGCTCTGGCAAAAAAATTAAATTTAACACCAGAAAAAAATAATAAATTCAATGATTTAGAGGATTATCCGGAAAAAAATTATATAAATGCCCTTGTTAAAAAAGAAATTGTAGAGGCTTATCCAGATAATACCTTTAGACCTGACAAATTGATTAACCGGGATCAAGCAATTTTCATTATAGTTAAAGCATTAGGAATAAAGGGCAATGAAGAAATAATTAATCTTACAGATTATAATCCTTTTTTAGATGTTTCTGATAATCATCCCAACCAGGAATTAATTAAAATAGCAAGTAAGCTTGGACTTATCCAGCATAATCCTGATAACAGATTTTATCCTGAGGAAAAGATTAGCAGAGCTGAAGCAGCATTCTATATAAGTAAATTAAATAATTTTAATAGTTACAGTGGTTATATTACTGATATTTATCCTGCTTCAAAACGTATGTCAATTAATACAGATCAGGGCCAGAGAATCATTTTAAATATAAATGACCAAAATATTATAGGAAGAAATAATAGAATTGTAGATATGGAAGACATCCTTAAAACAGATAAAGTTTTTGTGATTACTGATAACTTTAAAAATATAAAATATCTTAAGGCCTATGGTATGATAACCCAGACAGATCTTGCAACTGAAGTTAGTAGAATGACTCAGGGTATTTTAGAACCAACAGATGTATCCAGACTGGCAGAAGGTAATACAGACTTTTTAGCTCCTAAATTAACCAATACAATTCAGGAGCAACTTATTAATCAGGGTTTAACAGCTGAAGAAGTAGAAGCTATAACAAAAACAGAATGGAACAAAATTGAAGAATTAAGTAAAAATAGATTGTCTGAAGCAATTGCCATACAGACAGGTTTACCCCTTAATATT
>PWOK01000194.1 GCA_003557445.1 Halanaerobiaceae bacterium | reverse complement strand
TTTTATTTTTCTTAATTGAAGGTGGTACAATATAACCAAAATCATCCTCTTTAACATATCGCTGTGACCTCTGGCTATAGGATACCCCAATACGCTGTCTTACCAGCTGATGGCTTGTTACCCGGCTACACTGAATATGAAAGTAAAAATATGTGTGTTCAAGTGTAGAGGTATGACCCATTTTGATTACTTTTCTCAAAAGGCTTTCTATTTCTTCCCGACTCATATCCTCTATTAACTGTCTGGCTCCTTTTTTAGAATAACAGAGCCTGGCAGCTATAGCCACATTTCTTTCAGGATTAGAAGTATAATCGATCAATTCAGCTTCAGGTTTAACTTCCATTTTATTACTTCCTTTCTATCTCCCACTGTGGTCCTTCAGGGGTATCTTTTATCACTATCCCCATTTCCTGCAAATCATCTCTGATTTTATCTGCATATTCCCAGTTGTTTTTTTCTCTTGCTTCTTCTCGTAAATTAACTATATAATCTATTAACCTGCCGGTTAATTCCGGGTTAATTTCCTGCTGGTTTTCAAATTGAAAACCCATTATTTGAAACATGTTATTGTAAAGCTGGTCTGCTTCAAGAAGTAATTGTTTAACTTTTTCTGTTAATTTAATATCTTTATTATGGAGAAAAGAATTAACTTTAGCTGTATATTTGTGCATTATCCCAATAGCCTCAGCTGTGTTAAAATCATCATCCATAGCTTTTTCAAATTCTTTTTTATATGATAATATGTCTTTTTGTAATTGTTTATAGTCTGTTTCCTTGTTTTTATCTTTTTCTTTTGTTTTTTTAGCAATTTTTCTTTTCAGTTCTTTTCTGGTATTAATTATTTTATTATAACTAACTGCAGTATTTTCTATTTCCTCAAGACTAAAATCAAGTGGACTGTGATAATGTTTTGTTAAAAGAAAATATCTTATTTCATCCCCGGTAAATTTATTTAAGAGTTCCCTGGTAGTAAAAAAATTACCAAGTGATTTGGACATTTTTTCTCCCTTAATATTTACTGTGCCATTATGCAGCCAGTATTTTACAAAAGGTTTTTTACCGGTACAGGCTTCTGATTGAGCTATTTCATTTTCATGATGGGGGAATATTAAATCTGTACCCCCTCCATGAATATCAAATTTTTCTCCCAGATATTTAAGAGACATTGCTGAACATTCTATATGCCAGCCAGGCCATCCTTCTCCCCAGGGACTATCCCATTTTATAAGATCTTTTTCTTCGATCTTTTTCCAGAGGGCAAAATCCAGGGGATGTTTTTTTTCTTCTTTGACACCAATTCTGGCTCCTGCTTCCATTTCCTCCAGCTTTCTACCGGATAGTTTGCCATAATCATCATATTTTTCTACACTAAAATATACATTACCATTTACTTCATAGGCATATCCTTTATCAATCAGTTTTTTTACTATTTCTATTATTTTATCAATATTTTCAGTTGCAGTACAAAACTTATCTGCCCGTTTTATATTCAAGTTATCAATGTCTTCTAAATAAGCTCTGGTATATTTTTCTGCCAGTTCCAGAGGAGCCATATTTTCCTCCCGGGCCCGTTTTACTATTTTTTCATTTATATCAGTAAAATTTTGAATACAGTACACATCATATCCTTTGTATTCCAGATATCTTCTGATTACATCATAATTAATAGTACTTCTTATATGGCCAACATGAGAATAATTTTGAACGGTTAAACCACATATATACATTTTAACCCTATTATCTTCTACTGGTATAAATTCTTCTTTTTTACCGGTAAGAGTATTATAGACTTTTAACAAAACTTTATCCTCCTTTTTACATCATTAAACCATATTTAAGGCCTGATCCAGCCTTTCTTTCACTTCTTTGATTCCCAGTATATATATTATTTGATTTATTTCTGGCCCAGAACCCTGTCCTGTCAGGGCCAATCTTACTGGGTGATAAATCAAACGCGGACTAACATCCAGTTCATTACGCATTTCACTAAATATATTATTTATATTATCCAGAGTAAAATCTTCTATATTATTTAATTTGTTTTTTAAGGTATTAAAAACCAGTTCTACTTCCTCATCCGCAAATTCTTTATTGGCTTTTTGGCGGTTATCAAATTTAAGTTCCTCAAAGAATAATTCTGTTTCTTCAGGAATCTGTGCCAGATAATCCACCCCTGTGCGGCCAACTTCTATTACTTTTTTTAACCATTGATATTTATCTTCTGTTATTTTTTCTTCAATAAATCCTGCTTTTTGCAAAAATGGTATTGACAAATCCACTATTTTTTCCAGTTCTGCATCCCTTATATATTTACCATTCATCCAGTTCAATTTTTCTATATCAAAAACAGCAGCACTTTTATTAATATCTTTCAAATCAAATTTATCCAGTATCTGTTTTTTGTCTAAAATTTCTTCTTCATCTTTGGAAGACCAGCCCAGTAAAGCCAGAAAATTAAATAAAGCCTCTGGTAAATATCCTTTTTCTCTGAATTCTCCCACATAAACATAATCACTGTCACTTCTTTTTTTAAGTTTAGCTTTATTTTGATCAAGGATTAGAGGTAGATGGGCAAACCTGGGTAATTCAAAATCAAGTGCCTGATATAATAATATCTGTTTGGGTGTATTTGAAAGATGATCTTCACCTCTAATTACATCGGTAATCTCCATCAAAGCATCATCAACCACCACAGCAAAATTATAGGTGGGCATACCATCAGATTTAAAAATTACAAAATCATCCAGTACCTCAGTGGCAAATTGAATTTCGCCCCTGATTTCATCTTTAACAATTATTTCTTCTTTTTCCGGTAATCTGAATCTTACTACCGGGCTTCTACCTTCCTCTTTAAGTTTTTTGGCTTCCTGATCGCTTAAATTACAACAACTGCCATCATAACGAGGCATCTCACCTTTTGCTTTTGCTTCTTCTCTCATCTGTTCAAGTTCTTCCGGAGTACAGTAACAATAATATGCTTTATCTTCATCAAGTAATTTCTGTAAATACTTTTTATAAAAACCAATTCTTTCTGACTGTCTATAGGGTCCAAAATTACCTCCTATTTCAGGCCCTTCATCAAGATCAATCCCCAGCCAATCTAATTCTTTTAAAATAATTTTTTCAAATTCCCTGTTAGAACGTTCCTGATCAGTATCTTCTATTCTCAAAACCAGAGTTTGGTTGTTTGTTCTAGCCCAT
Source organism: Halanaerobiaceae bacterium (assembly GCA_003557445.1). The sequence goes on along the minus strand of PWOK01000194.1, from coordinate 1,514 downwards.
AACCAGTTAAAAAGAGCAGTTCTAATATTTCCTATATGAATTTTACCTGTGGGACTTGGTGCAAAACGCAATCTCATTTCCTGCATCTTTATTCCTCCTTCTTTATTTCGGACAACATATACAGCTTATATTCGTTATGAAGAAACTAAAGTTACCAGGGCTTTAGATGCCATTCCCTGTTTTTTACCTATAAAACCCAATCCCTCAGCTGTTGTTGCCTTAATATTTATCAGATCTTTTTCAATGGATAATATCTCAGAAATGTTTTCTTTCATCTGTGATATATAGGGTGCTATTTTGGGTTCTTCAGCAATCATTACCAGATCTATATTATTAACTTTGTATTTTTCTTTTTTCATTTCTTCATATACTCTTTTAAGTAATAACAAACTACTAATTCCCTTATATTGTGATTGATCATCAGGAAAATGTTTGCCTATATCTCCTTTTCCCAGAGCTCCCAGGATGGCATCCATTAAAGCATGGATTAAAACATCAGCATCTGAGTGGCCTTTAAGACCATATTTATAAGGGATTTTTACACCACCAAGTATTAATTCATCTTCTTCTGTCAACCGGTGTATATCATATCCCAGGCCTACCCTTATTTCAGGCTTCATTTTGATCATCCCGTTTTTTTAATATCAATTCTGCTTTAATTATATCCTCAGGTGTTGTGATTTTTATATTTTCATAAGAACCTTCAATTATTTTTACCTGGTGTCCATATAATTCTGCCAGTCCTGCATCATCTGATATATTTTTATTTTTAGAAATACTACAGTGTGCTTCCATTATTAAATTTTTTTGAAAAGCCTGAGGAGTTTGAACTGATATTAATTTATTTCTATTTAAAGTTTTTTCTATATATTTATTTTTATCTATAATTGAAATAGTCTCTTTTACCGGTACCCCGGTTGTTAATGCCTGACATTCTCCCAGTTCACTAAATATATTATCAATTATTTCTCTGGTAACTAAAGGCCTAACTCCATCATGTATTATAACATAATTAATTGCTGGAGAAAAGGCCTGAAGACCACAATACACTGATTCACGCCTGGTTTTCCCCCCAGAAATTAATTTTATCTTTTCCATATCTATCTTATAATTCTGTAATATATTTTGCCTGCAGTAATCTATTTCATCTTCCTTTAAAACCAGAATTATTTCAGATAAAAGAGAATACTGCAAAAAAACCCTTAAGGTATGTACCAAAATAGGATAATCCCCCAGAGTTAAAAAAAGCTTATTTTTTGTGGAATTCATTCTTTTTCCTGAACCTGCAGCAACAATTACTAAACCATATTTCATTTTATTTATATCTCCTGTATTTATTGTTTTTAGATCTATAAAGCCTGTTCCTGTACCTTGGGTTTGGCAAATATCATTCTTCCGGCAGCAGTCTGTAAAATACTTGTTACCAGGACTGCAATTTCATCTCCCATATAGTTAATACCATTATCTACAACTATCATGGTACCATCATCTAAATAGCCTACTCCCTGTCCATC
>PWOK01000316.1 GCA_003557445.1 Halanaerobiaceae bacterium | reverse complement strand
TGTGCTCTTCCGATCTAATCGATGTAATTGGTGACGAGATCTGTTCTCCATTGCTCTTGTTCCAAATAGTCCTGATCTAATAACGCTGGGGTTGACATCAGGGAGTTAGCATAATGATCTACATTCCCTGTAGCTACCAAAGGGTTCCATCTAAAAGCAGCAAATAACTCACTTCCCTCTAAATTAGCAGAAGTAGCCCCTTCTGCTTTAATAGACCCTTTCCAAGTGATACCCAATCTATAATGAGTATCAGTTATAAGGGCAGGGTATTGTGGAGAAAGGGGCCGTATAGATTGAGAGAGCACCCCAATATTCTCGGGATGATTAGCATTAGCTATAGAGAGCAATGCTTGAGAGAAATCAGTTGTCTGACCTCCAGGGTGGTTGAATCCCAGTATCAAAGGGGTTTTCACTTCCTCCCCGAAGTTGATAGTAGGCTCAAAGGCTAATCCCTTTCTTTGTAATATTATGTAAAAAGGATAACCAGCAGGTTGAAGGTCAGGAACTACCGCTTCTAATATAAAACCAGACTCAGCATTAATAGCATTGGCTATTACTTGAGCAAACCCCAGAGGATCATCTAAGTAGTCTCCAACTGTGCTCCCTCCGAAACTTATTGTGACCTCATTAGCTCCATCAGAGATAGTGACATCAGGAATAGTAGCATGGGGAAGTTGTTGTAAGAACATCCGGAAGTTTAATCGAGAACTTTTAATACTAGTACTGACAATATCTCCAATTTGGGCCCTAGAATCCGTTCCTGTTTTAATTAAATAAGCATTAGTTCCTCTACTCATCCGTATTACGTATTGAGAATATTGGAGGCCGGTGTCGGTAGTGTATAAGGCTCTAGCGTTTTCGTCAGTATTCTTTGAAAGCATAAAGCGGAATACCCCACTATTATCCCCCTGCTCATAAAACCAATCCATACCATCTCCACTAAAATGGTCAGCAGACCGAAAAGGGAGAAGACCCAAATGTCCCCAAGCCCGGGAGTGGGTTCCACTATTCAGATTACTTAAATAACTAGAATGGGAGGGTAATTGAATCTGAAAAGCAATTGCTCCAGGGTCAACAGCTGCTTCAAAAGAAGAGATTTGGCCAATTTGTGGAAGATAAAAGCCGAAGCGGTTCAAAGAAGAGATACCTCTTTGGATCCCTAAGGTCATCAATCTATTATCATTAGGAACCCAGTTGTCTCCACAACCCGTGCCATAAATTGTAACTCTGTTTCCTACTAAATACTCAAACTTATTAGCTCGGGTCAACGGAAAGACCTCCCCCCTCACCCAGTTAGTAAGGGAAGATAATACCTCCCCTACTCCTGCTATCTGTATGTACTCAGAATAATTGGGGAAACCAGGGTGAGTAGATAGCCCCAGAAAAGCTTTATCCCCATATTGAATATAATTGCTTGGAGTATTATAGCGATTCTGATTAACTGCCCCGATGCCAAATTGGCTGTCGTCCCTTTCAATACCAGGCCTATCAAAGGAGTCAGTGTCAACCGTATACTCCAAAATAGTACCTCTTTCAAACTTCCTGTTCCGAACAGGGACTGCAATCCCCATTTCCCACAGAGATCCGATAGGGGAGGTCTCGAGAGAAGTGCCAACTCCCGATCTACCGATGTTGTCAATACCAAGTAAAGGTTCTCCTTTAGGGACTCGTGCCATAATTAATTTCCTCTCGGTACATTAGATAAATCAATTCTTCTATCATCAATCGACTGTTGTATAGATTCCATCATCATCTCAGCAACTTCTCTAGAGAACTCAGTTGCGCTTCCAGAGCCAATAAAGATCTGCTCACCTTCAACAATCATTGTGGGAGATATATTAACTACCAAGTTGTCAGCTCGGATAGTTCCACCAAATTTCCTTGATCGACTATCATCTCCACTAACCCCCTGATCCATATCCTGCATTTGACGTTGAGCTCGTTGAAACTCAACTTCAGCTTGTTGAAAGGCCATTGTAGATTGACGTTCAATCCTCGAAGCAATGCTATGGCTAGCAGCAATAATACCAGCCCCTCCTGCAAGCAATCCTATTGCCGTAACAATGTTACCTGATTTAGCAGCCATCCGAGCAGCATAGAGAGAGATCTCCCGACCCACATCCCTTACAAGGGAAGCCAGTCTTTGTTGACGAAGATGTTGTTCTCTAGCAGTAAGATACTGCTGTTGAGCCAGCATAATATGAGTATGCTGAGCATGGTTAATCTCCCCATGCTTAAGCTGATCCATATATTCCAATTGGAATTTGTGTCGATCCAATAAGATCTGATTATCAATCTCCCTCATACTATCAGCAAAGGAGTGATACATATCAATGGTAGGCTGCAAATGCTCAGTAATAGAGCGAGTAAGGTCTTGACGACGTTGGATATCCAATTGCTTTTCAAGGACCCTAGCATATTCTTCATTTGCCCCAACCAGTTGTTGCATCCATCCATACTGTTGACGGAGCTGCTCAAGCCTCATATCAGCTTGGAGTCTTTCTTGTCCTGTAAGGTCTTTATTGCTTTGTATATAAGAATCCAAGATTTTGATTTGCTCCCCAACCATATCCCGTTGACGACCCAGCATCTCTATCTCGTCCCTTTGCTCCTGCATCTGCATCTGCATTGCATTAAGGCCTTCCCTACGAGCCGACAAGATATGGCCCATTACTGGCAATAACCTATTCCGAGCAGTTAGTTCTTGAGTTAAGAGCTCAACTTCTTTAAGCCTAAGTTCAATAGCCAATGTCTCTTGGCGTTGTTGACTTAGTTCATTTGCTCTTTGTTGAGCCTCATTAAGTTTTTCTGTAACATGAGTTAAGTGGGCTCTAGAGAGCTGGAGTTTTTCTTCTTGAGTTTGAACTCTTTCTTGTTGTTTTTGCAATTCAACAACAGCCTCAATATAGTTAGTCATAAACTCATGTTCCTCAGATAAGAGGCTAATTCGTTCATCCAAATCCCTTAAGTGTCTCTCATCCAACAATCCTTTACGCAATTCCCTTTCATATTTTAATTGGTCAAGGTTTTCTTTATTAATAGCAGCTTGTTGACGTAAAGCAGTTATCTCCTCTAATCTTTCTTGATTAGCAGCTTTTCTTGTCTGCCCAATTTCAAATTCTGCAATCTGAACATCAGAAAGTAACTCCCCTCGTTGAAGGAGAGCACTATTCATATTCTCTTCTAATCTAAGGATTCTTTGTTGGTCTTCTCCACTTTGAAAACGGGCCCTTCGCTCTTCAGAACGGCTTAAGGCTTCAATGCTCTTTTGTGTCCTTTCATATATGTCATTAAGAGTAAAAGCAGATACTGCTAACCTCTCTTCAACGCTTAGATTTTCAAGAGCTTGATGTTGAGCCTCCCGTAAAACCCTAATTTCATTCTCATATAAAGAAATAGACTCTTCTAACCAAGCAGTGTTTTCTCCCATTTCCCTGGAGAGATTCATGGTCCCTTCTCTAAGGCCATCAATGTTATCAAGTAGGGGGCGTACATTTCTTAAAAGGAGCTCAGAAGCTCCAGCAGACTCTTCCATCCTAGAAACCCAATTCCGAGTATGTTCTGCTAGTTCTTCAATTTGGGGAGTAAAAGCTTTTTCAAGAGTTTTCCCTAGATTACTACCTGGGCCCACTTCATTTTGGAAGTCTTTAACTGCTTGATTCATCTCCATTAAGACATTTTGGAATTGAGTAGGACCTTCAGCATCAACTAATTTCTGGTTTAGCTGATCAAATAAAGTACTAAACTCTTCAAAAGGTTTAACGAAAGTCCTTCTAGATGCTACTTTTTCGTCCCAATCGCCTAACTCTTTAGCTAACCTTTCAGTTTCCTTATTGATTACTTTTATTTGACCTTGCATAGCAATAGAGGTAGACTGGATCCGGTCTTCAATAACAGCCCTCTCAGCTCTTGCTACTGCCCTGAGCCCTTCTAGTCTTTCTTCATAAGCCTGAATTGTTTCTTCATTTTCGTCATTTAGAATAGCTCTACGTATAGCAAACTGTTGACGGATATTATTTACACTCTCCTCTTCTAAAGATATCCTATCCAAAGCAAGCCTTCTATCTGTATCAATAATAGCCTTACTTAAGTCTTCTGCTAACTTTTTTTGTTCTTCATTAGTTTGGCGTTGATTTTCTACCCTAACTCGGTTCGCCCATTGTTCAAATTGGAGCCGAGCAGTTTCAGAAACGCTTGTTATATGCTCAATAGCCTTAGCACGGTCCTCTAATAAATGGATAAACTGCCTATTAACTCTTCTGGCTTCATATAGTTGTTGAACTCCATGATGACTCATTAAATTAGTCTGGGCTTCTTGACTTTTCTCTTGTATATCTAAGACAAAAGATTCATATTCTTGAAAAGTTTCTAACTTTTTCTGACTCATCGATTCAAGAATATCCTGTTCTTCCCTCATCCTATTTGTATAATGATCGATACTTTTTTGAAGCTCTTCTCTACGATTTTTATCGGTAGATTGGATAAATTGATTTTGTAATTCTAATAATCTATCATAGTGCTGTTTTACTATATCCTGAGATCTTTGTAAAGCATGGATATCAACTCCAAACAAATCAGCCCTTTCTTGAACCGCTGCAAACCTCCTACTGGTTCTATCAACCCCCGCTGCTAATTCATCATAAGAACGATTAAGCCGCTCGTTTGCCATAGTTAACTCATTCGCCCTCTCTGCAGCCCCAGTAAGCCTGCTTATCAAATGGGTAATAG
>PWOK01000162.1 GCA_003557445.1 Halanaerobiaceae bacterium | reverse complement strand
CGGAGTATGTTCATACTTTAAATGCATCCGGTCTGGCAACCAGCAGATTGTTACCTGCTATTGCTGAACAGTTTCAAAGAGAGGATGGTAGTTTTGTTATACCTGATATATTAGATAAAAATCCAGAACATAAGTTTGATTAATAGTTGAAAATATATGTAAATTGTGGTACTATATTAAATAAGAATAAAGATTTAAAAATAGGTTTATATGAATCAATGGAGTTGATGGAATATGGATACAGGTGATTGTATTCAAAACATAAAAAACAAAATTAAAATTGAAGAAGCTAAAAAAGAAAGATTATTTAAAAAGTTGAATGAACAGGCCAGAAATACAGCAAGATTACTGGGAGAAAAATATAAACTTGAAAAAGTGTTTTTGTTTGGTTCAATAGTTAATAAAGATAAGTTTTCTTTAAATTCTGATGTAGATTTTGCTGTTAAGGTATTAAAATCAGAAAAATTTCTGGAGGCATGGGGATTTGTGGAAGAAAGATTAAATCATAAATTTGATCTGGTGAGGATGGAAAAGAGCAATAAATCTTTGATTTCCATAATAAAAAATGAAGGGGAGGTTATCTATGAGTCCGGAAGAAAAAAAAGCCAATGAATATAAGAAGCTGGCTGCACACTTAAAAAACGATCTCAATACATCACTTGAACTTGCTGAACAGGCTCAGGAATTTTCTGATAAAGTAAATGAATTTGAAGTTGATTTAAAGAATCCATATATTTATGCAGTGGCAATATCTTTACAGCATTTTTATACATCCCTGGAAACAGCTTTTAAAAGAGTGGTTAAAGAGATGGAAGGCAATTTACCAGAGGGAGAAAGCTGGCACAAGGATTTGCTGGAAGAAGTATGTTTAAAAATAGAGGGAGTTAGACCTGCATTAATTTCTGATGATATAAAAAAATATTTGGATAGATTGAGGCGTTTTCGTCATGTAGTTAGACATGGCTATGAATATGATCTGGATTGGTCACAAATTTCACCTTTAGTTCAGACACTTGATAAAATCAAAAAACAGTTAAAACAGGATTTTTCAGATTTTAATTCCTTTCTACTGGAAATGGCTGAAGAACTGGATAAAGAAGTATAGGAAAGAGTAAATATTTAAAAAGTATAGGTAAAAAAACTAAAATTTAAAGGAGATTATTTATGGCTGAGTTTGCAGATTTTCAAAGACTGGATATTAGAGTTGGCCAGATAAAAAAGGTTGAATATTTTGAAGAAACTAATAAACCGGCATATAAGTTATGGGTAGATTTTGGTGATCAAATTGGTATAAAAAAATCCAGTGCTCAGATCACAGAATGTTATAATGAGAAAGATCTTAAAGGAAAACAGGTACTGGGTATTGTTAATTTCCCTCCAAAACAAATAGCAGATTTCATGTCTGAAGTTTTGATACTTGGTGTATATGCTAAAGAGGGTGTTATATTAATAAAACCTGATCAACCTGTTGAAAATGGAGTTAAAATGGGGTGAAATAAATCAAAAGATGATATGGTAGAACTCCTCAAAGATGTTGATGCATTTGATAGATATTTATATGGAGTTGATTCTGAAGGAGCTTATCTAGAGAGAGTGAATAAAGTATTTAAAGAGATAAATAATAAAAAATACAAAAAAAGGAAAAATAATACTTGAAATTGTTTTTGTGTTTATATATAATAAAAATATATTAAATGGGGAGGGGAATTAGCTTGAATGAAGAAGGTATAGAACAGTTAGTAGAAATGCTGGCTAAATTAAAGGTGAATGTTGATCAAGGTTTTAGTAGAATGGAAAGAAAATTCAAGGAATATGATCAAAAGTTTGATGATATTGACAAAAGATTTGATGATATTGACAGTAAATTTGATGATATTGACAGGAGATTTGATGATATTGACAGGAGATTTGATGATATTGACAGGAGATTTGAAAATATAGATAATAGAGTTAAGAATATAGAAAGATTCATGGAAAAAACAACAAAGTCACTAAAGTTTATTGAAGAGGATATTAAAAACAATCGTTTACATATACAAAAACTGGAAGAAAAAGAAGAATATATTTAATAATCATTGTAAAATAAATAAGATCTTGCTCCCTGTAAATTAATTAGTTCACTAAAACTGTGCCCTGTATTAAGGGCTTTATTTTTTATATTTAAAATTGTGAAAATTATTTAAATTGGAGGATATAATATGAACAAAAAGCCTGTAGTTTTAATTATCATGGATGGTATAGGTATCAATAAAAATAAAAGGGGTAATGCTGTAGCTGCAGCAGATACTCCCAATATGGATAGATATTTAAGGGAATACCCCTCTACAGTTTTAAAAGCAAGTGGTAATGATGTTGGTCTTCCAGAGGGGCAAATGGGAAACTCTGAGGTAGGACATATGAATATTGGTGCCGGAAGAGTGGTATATCAGGATTCACTCCGGATAACCAAATCAATAGAAAAGGGAGATTTCTATTCAAAAAAGGAATTTAGTGCAGTTATCGAGAACTGTAAAAAAAGAAAAAGCAAATTACATTTACTGGGACTTCTTTCTGATGGTGGGGTACATAGTTATAACAGTCATCTCTATGCTTTACTGGAACTGGCTCAGGAGAAAGGTGTAAAAGAAGTTTTCATTCACTGTTTTCTTGATGGAAGGGATGTACCTCCTGACAGTGGTATTGATTTTATCAGAGAACTTGAACAAAAGATAAATGAAATAGGTATCGGGAAAATAGCTACTGTAATGGGTCGTTATTTTGCCATGGATAGAGATAATATGTGGTCCAGAGTCAAAAAGGCCTATGATGCCATGGTATTGGGTAAAGGATTAACGGCAATAAATCCTGAGCAGGCAGTTTTAACATCATACAAAAAAGAAAAATATGATGAATTTGTTAAACCTACAGTAATAACTGAAAACAATCAACCTGTAGCAACAATTTCAGAAGGGGATTCAGTAATATTTTTTAATTTTAGAGGTGACCGTGCCCGGGAAATTACCAGATCTCTGGTTGATAAAAATTTTAATAAATTCAATAGAATAAAAGGATATTTTCCTCTTCATTATGTCTGTATGACAGAATATGATAAAACAATCAAGAATATTTCAGTTGCCTTTAAACCACATAAAATTAATAATGTGTTTGGGGAATATATAAGTGGACTGGGGTATAAACAACTCAGAATTGCTGAAACAACAAAATATGCTCATGTAACTTTTTTCTTTAATGGGGGTAGAGAGGTCTCCTATAAAGGAGAAGATAGAGTTTTGATACCTTCACCTGAAGTTGATACTTTTGATCAACAACCGGAAATGAGTGCTCATGGTATTACTGAAGAAGTTCTAAGGAGAATACAATCAGAAAAATATGATTATATTGTCATGAATTATGCCAATGGAGATATGGTTGGTCATTCAGCTAAATTTGAAGCAACTATAAAAGCAGTAGAAACTGTGGATCAGTGTCTGGGTAAGGTTGTAAAAACTGTTTTAAAACAAAAAGGAGTGGTACTTTTAACTGCTGATCATGGTAATGCTGAACAGCTGGTTGATTATAAAAGTGGAGGTAATATGACTGCTCATACGACTAATGTTGTTCCTTTTATTGTCACTGGTCTGGGGAAAGTTAATTTAGGAGATAAAGGGAGACTGGCAGATATAGTCCCCACCATGTTGGCTATTAATAATATAGAAAAACCTGCAGAAATGACTGGAAATTCATTGATAATTTAATTTTTTCATGGGTGGTGATTTAGTCATATGAAAACTAAAATAAGGGAAATGAAAATTGAAGACTATAATTTTGTAATGAAAATGTGGAAACAGATAGAGGGGATTTGTCTGAGTGATGCTGACAGTAAGGAAAAAATAGATCGGTATTTAAAAAGAAATCCTGGTTTAAGTTTTGTGGCAGAAAAAAACAAAAATATTGTGGGAACTATACTCTGTGGTCATGATGGTAGAAGGGGATACATACATCATTTAGCAGTTAAACAGAAATATCGTAATCAGGGACTTGGCAGAGATCTTGTACAAAAATCTCTGGGGAAATTAAAAGAAATAGATATTGAAAAATGTCATTTGTTTGTATTTGTAGATAATAATCAGGCTCAGAATTTCTGGAAAAACATAGGCTGGGAAAAGAGAAATGATCTTTTCGTTTTTTCAAAATATGTTTAAACAAAAAAGTATCAATTTTTATAATGAAAGAGTGAATAATATAAGGAGGGTTTAAATTATGAAATATTTCAAAAAGATTACTGGAGAGAAGTTATATTTGTCTCCAATGAATCCAGAAGATGCAGAAAAATATACAAAATGGATTAATGATCTTGAAGTATCAATTAATTTAAGTCATGCGGCCAGAATATATTCTCTGGAAAAAGAAAAAGAAATATTAGAAAAATTGAGTAAAAATGGACATAATTTTGCCATAGTTGATTTAAAAACAGATGAATTATTAGGCAATTGTAGTTTAATGGATGTTAATATGACTCATGGTATTGCTGAACTGGGAATATTTATAGGTAATAAAGACTACTGGAATAAAGGATATGGCAGAGAAGCCATAAAATTATTACTTGATTATGGATTTAATCTTCTGAACTTGAAAAATATTATGTTAAGGGTCCATTCCTTTAATAAAAGGGCCTTGAATTGTTATGAAAAATGTGGTTTTAAAGAGATAGGAAGAAGGAGAAAATCCTATACTGTAGGTGGTAAAGCATATGATGATATATTTATGGACATAGTGGCTGATGATTTTGAAGGT
>PWOK01000296.1 GCA_003557445.1 Halanaerobiaceae bacterium | reverse complement strand
TTTTTATATTGATTTAATAAAGATAATTAAATGCTATAAAGTTTAACTTTTTAATATACAGGAGATTCTATCTTTAGAGGTCTAAATTATATTAAGCATAAAAAAAAAGTTATATAATTAACAAAGGTTATAAAAATAAATCAATATATTATTTCTTGAATTACAGGAGGATATTTATGTCTATTGAAAACAATAAGAATATAATAGCTTTTAATAAAAACTGGAAGTTTTGTAGGGGCAATTATTTATTAGAACAGCTGGAAACAGATAGTATTAACTGGGAAAAGGTAATATTACCACATACCTGGAATGATAAGGATATGGTACCTGGTGCCAGTAATCCTTATATTGGAGTAGCCTGGTATAAAAAAAGTTTTGAAACACCACTATTATATAAAGATAAAAGAATATTAATTGAATTTGAAGCTATTGCAATAGCTTCAGAAGTATGGGTTGATCAAGTCTATGTAGGGGGACGTAATGGAGGATTTCTTGGATTTAGTTTAGATATAACTGATGCTTTAGATGATGAAAAAAAAGAACATGAAATTATGGTAAGAGTAGATAATTCATATAACACAAACTATCCTCCACCTATTTTTATTGATTGGGAGAGATATGGCGGAATATATCGACCAGCCTGGATGTATTGCAAAAATAGTGTCCATATTGCTTATAAAGGGGTAAAAATAGATACTCCAGAAGTATTAAAAGAAAAAGCTAAAGTTAGAGTAGAGACACAAATTGTTGAAAAAAAAGATAAAGGTAATTATATATTAAAACATACTCTATATAATTCAAAGGATAATATAGAAAGTCAAAAACAAGAAAATATATCTACAAGCTATTTCCATACTGCAAAATATACTATTGATTTACCTGAAATAAACAATCCACAATTATGGTCTATTGAAAATCCTGTTTTATATAAATTAAAAACTGAAATACTTTGTAATGGTAAAATAATAGACACTGTTTATAATAATTTTGGTATACGATATTTCCATTTTGATAAAAATAAAGGTTTTTTTCTAAATGGAAAGAATATAAAATTAAAAGGGTGTAATATTCATCAAGATTATCCTGGTTTAGGACCTGCCTGTCCGGAAAGATTCCATTATGAAGATATAAAATTAATGAAAGAAATGGGTTGTAATTATTTAAGAGCGTCACATTATCCAAGAAACGAGAGGTGTCTGGATGCCTGTGATAAATTAGGTATTTTAGTAATGGAAGAGCAGCCTTTCTGGCATGGTTCTATAAGAACCTATCAGGGAGAACAATTTTATCATAATTCTAAAAGAATGGTAAAGGAAATGGTAGAACAACATTATAATCATCCCAGTATAATTTTGTGGAATACTGTCAATGAAGTAATGCTGGTACCAAAAACCAGCAGAGAAAAAGGTCATGCAGAAGCAGGTGACGATAGAAGAAAAGAATGGGTTTTTGCTGAAAGTGAAAATGAATATACAAAAAGAGTAGTGGCTGGAATGTATGATTCTATTAAAAAACTGGATACTGAAAGACCGATAACAGGTGTAATTGGAGGCAAATGGAAGTTAAATGAAAAAGTTGGAATAACTAAAATCCCCGATATTATTGGTTATAATGGAGGTTTTTTTAATTTTAAAAATCCTGTTTATAAAGATAAAACCACAGGAAAAAATTATAGATTTTTACCTGATTATTTCAGGGATAAATATCCAGAACTGATCCCAATAATGACAGAGGGAATTCTTAATGATTCTCGTTGTATCTATAAGAGAGCAGATTGGGAAAAAGAATATGAAGCCTGGAAAATACAGGCTGAGTACTGGAATGAAATTTATAAAAGGGAATGGTTTAGTGGGGGTAGTATGTGGGTTTTTACAGATTATCATGCTAATAATCAATTGAGAACAATGGGGGCCATGGATGTATCCCGATTACCCAAAGAAATGTATTATTTTTATAAAGCTATGTGGTTAAATAAACCTGTTATACATATTTTAGGACACTGGGAGAAAGAAAAAATAAAACAAAACCAAGATGTAGTAGTATTTACCAATTGTGAAAATGTAGAGTTGTTTTTAAATGAATGTAGTCTTGATCAAGGAATTTCTACAGAAAATGAATGGCCACATATTCCTAATCCACCATTAATATGGAAAGATGTTAGTTATGAACCTGGATGTTTAAAAGCAAAAGGTAGATTTGGAAATAGGATATTTACTGATAAAAGAATTACATCTGGCACACCTCATACTTTTAAAATTAAGGCCAGACCGGATATAATTAATGCTGATGGACGCGATATTTCTTATATAACTGTTGAAATTATAGATAACGAAGGTAATAGATGTTATAATACCTTTCCTGAACTTGAACTAAATGTCAGTGGAAATGCTTCTTTAATGGGTTTCAAAAAACAGGTTGCCCGGGGAGGATTATTGAAATTTACCGTTAGATCTAATGGCACGAAAGGAAAATCTATTATTTCAGTAAATGGTGCTAGTTTAATTAAAGCAGTGTGTGAACTACAATGTGAATAACTTTAGTCATTAAACTAATGCTTTTTGGAGTTTATAAAAATGGCAAAGAATACTCATGAAGTAAAAAGTATTGCTCACAGGGATATAGTGCAAATGCTCCTGAAAATACAAATTGCCTATGAAAGGGCAATTGAACCAGGATTTTGGGGGTTGAGTCTGATATCTTTAACTAAAGATGAAGAACCGATTTAAATTCATTATGATAACTGTAAAGTGAAAAATTTTACCTCCAGTGAACTATAAAAATATGATGCTGGCAGCTGGAAAATTCCTACTATTCTGGTGTAAAAATACCAACATTAGAGGAATTTCTTTCTATTTGTAAACAAAATAATATTAATCCCTATATTGAAGTAAAAAAAGTTGAAGATGTAATAGACTTACTGGAATATTTTTGTTTATAACATAACAAAAAATGATAAGAGTATAAGACTGGGATTTTTATGTGAATTAAAATAAGAAAATATTACAAAGGCATTTGATTTAGGTAATGTTCTTTTAACATGTAAATCATGACAGTGTTGAAAAAGAGTTAGTTAAAAAAGGGAATAACAGGGATTACCACTGATAGACTTGCTCCTGATAATAATATTTTAAAAATAATAAATGGGGGTATTATAATGCCAAACACAAATCTATTACTAATAATGTGTGACCAACTGAGAGCAGATGTTCTGGGATGTTATGGTGATGATTATGTCAAAACTCCCAATATTGATCGACTGGCTGAAGAAGGAATCGTTTTTGATAATGCTTATAGTCCAACCCCGGTATGTGTTCCGGCCCGCCATGCAGTTATATCCGGTAAAAAGCCATATAAACTGGGAATGTTAGAGAATACCGGTAAAAGAGAAGAAATTTATGATCCACTGGCCAAACTAATTCGCGATCAGGGTTATTACACCAGTGCGGTGGGAAAAATGCATTTTGTACCAACAAGGGAACATTTTGGCTTTGATAGGTTATTTCTTTCAGAAGAAATTCCCCGACATATACAGAATGATGAATACCTTCAGTTTTTGAGAAGAAAAGGTTATGATGAAGTAATGGAACCTCATGGTAGAAGAAGTGAAACATATTATGTTCCTCAAAAATCAAGATTACCCGAAGAATTACATACTACAGCCTGGACAGGTAAAAAAACATGTGAAGAAATTGCAAAAAATAGAAATAGACCTTTTTTTCTTTTCAGTTCATTTATTAAGCCCCATCCTCCTTTTGAACCCTGTGAAAAGTATCTAAAAATGTATGATCCAGAAGAGGTACCGATGCCGATTAGATCTGAGAATGAATTAAAACCTAAAGATAGAATTATAGATAAACAGAATGATTATAAAGTTAATGGGATTGAAAATGTCAGTGATAAACAATTAAGAAAAATCAGAGCTCATTATTATGGTACAGTTACTCAGGTTGATAAACAGATAGGAAGTATTCTGGATACACTGGAAAAATATAATTTGAGAGATAATACCTTGATTATTTTTACTTCAGACCATGGTGAGATGCTGGGAGATCATTACGGATTCGGAAAAAGAACTTTTTATGAACAATCAGCTCAGGTTCCCTTTATCGTTAGCTGGCCAGAAGGTTTACCTGCTGGGGAAAAAAGAGAGCATTTGGTAACTTTACCCGATATTTATACCACTTTTGTTACTGCTTCTGGTGGTGAAATTAAAGAAGACATAGATGGTAAAAATGTGATACCTGTCTGCAAAAATAAAGACAAAAAATTACGGGATAAATTATATGGAGAACATGGTTTTGGTCAAAATTTAAAATTTATGTTAAGATGGGATAATTATAAATATATATATTTTGCCAATGGTGGTCAGGAGAGTTTATTTAATCTGAAGAAAGATCCTGCTGAATTAAATGATATAGCAGAAGATAATCCTGAAATATGTAAGAAATGTAGAAAAGATTTAATAAATAATTATAAAGAAAACAATTTTAAAGATGCTATAAAAGAAGATAAATTGGTTAAGTTTGATTATAAAGAAATAGAAAAAAAAGGTTATATAAATCAATTTCCCCGGTGGCCTAAAACTGTGGTAGAAGACTGGGAAGATATTGATAACAAGCTTGACTCCACTGCTGAAAGCTATGAATAATTAGTCCCGCTAGGCTTTTAGATTCATTTTTTTAGCAGTTTTATCGATTTTTGATCATTTTGCACCTTAAAAAATCCATTTTTACATCATATAATCGGCTATAAGACCTTGGATTTTGCCTCATTTCTGCTTTTTAAGCTAATT
>PWOK01000280.1 GCA_003557445.1 Halanaerobiaceae bacterium | reverse complement strand
CTTCTTCGGGGCCTCCTTCTACACCCTGGACGTATCGGGCGAAGCGCCGCTGATCACCCGCAAGGTAGTGCAACTCAACAACGACTACATCCACCAGGTCATCGATATCTACCACATCTGACCGGGTCACGCTGACCGAGACACGCTGGCCTGATGCCGGAGGAGAACGACCATGAGCTACACCATTGCCCTCAACTTTGAGGACGGCGTCACCCGTTTCATCGGCTGCAAGGAAGGTGAAACGGTCCTCGACGCCGCCTACCGTCAGAAGGTCAACCTGCCGATGGACTGCTCCGACGGCGTCTGTGGCACCTGCAAGGGCCACTGCGAGCAGGGCGAGTTCGATATGGGCGACGAGTACATCGAGGATGCGCTCTCCGACGAGGAGGCCGCGGAAGGCATGGTGCTGACCTGCCAGATGGTGCCGTCTACCGACTGCATCATCCAGGTGCCGGTGGCCTCCACCCTGTGCAAGACCCAGGTGGGCAAGGTCGAGGGTACCCTGGCCGTGGTCGAACAGCTCTCCGAGGACAGCATCGAACTGGTGGTGGACCTGGACGAGGGTAGCGAGCTCTCCTTCCTGCCCGGGCAGTACGTGCATATCGACGTGCCGGGCACCGAGGTGCATCGCTCCTACTCCTTCAGCTCTCTGCCGGGCGAGAAGCGGGCCACCTTCCTGATCCGCAATATCCCCAGCGGGGTGATGAGCGGCTATCTCGGCGACCGAGCCGCGGCGGGCGACCGCCTCAGCCTGACCGGCCCGCTGGGCAGCTTCTACCTGCGTGAGGTCACCCGTCCGGTACTGATGCTGGCCGGCGGCACCGGCCTGGCGCCCTTCCTCGCCATGCTGGCCCAGCTGGTAGAGAAGGGCTGCGATCAGCCGATCCACCTGATCTATGGCGTCAACAAGGACGATCACCTGGTCAAGGTTGACGCCCTCGCGGCCCTCGCGGCCAAGCTGCCGACCTTCACCTATGCCACCGTGGTGGTGGACGAGGCCAGCGAGCACCCGCGCAAGGGCTACGTGACCCATCACATGGACGCCGAGGTGATGCACGACGGCGACGTCGACGTCTACCTGTGCGGTCCGCCTCCCATGGTCGATGCGGTGCTCAAGCACTTCGACGCCCAGGGCATCGTGCCGCAGAGTTTCCATTACGAGAAGTTCACGCCCAATGAGGCAGGGAGCAAATCATGAGCCGCTTTAGCGATCCTCGTTTCAAGGACAAGGTCATGGTGGTGACCGGCGCCGCCCAGGGCATCGGGCAGCGGGTCGCCGAGCGGGCCGCTGCCGAGGGCGCCCGCCTGGCCCTGGTGGACCGCGCCGATCTAATCCATGAAGTGGTGGCTAGGCTCTGCGAGCAGGGCGTGGACGCCATCGCGGTGCAGGCCGATCTGGAGACCTGGGAGGGCGCCTCGGAGGTGATGGAGAAGGCCGTTGCGCATTTCGGCCGGATCGATACCCTGATCAACAACGTGGGCGGCGCGATCAATTTCAAGCCGTTCACCGAGTTCAGCGAAGCCGAGATCGCCGCCGAGGTGAACCGTTCGCTGATGCCCACCCTGTGGTGCTGCCGCGCCGTGCTGCCGACCATGGTGGCCCAGGGCAGCGGGGTGATCGTCAACGTTTCCTCGGTGGCGACCCGTGGCATCCACCGGATTCCCTACTCGGCGGCCAAGGGTGGCGTCAATGCGCTAACCGAGTCCCTGGCCTTCGAGTACGCCGAACATGGGATCCGTGTAACGGCCGCCGGCATCGGCGGCACCGAGGCGCCGCCGCGGAAGATCTCCCGCGGCACGCCAGAGCCCCGCAACGAGACGGAGCAGGCCTGGTTCCAGGCCCATATCGACCAGACCAAGCAGAGCTGCCTCATGCAGCGCTACGGCACCCTGGACGAGATGGCTGCACCGATCCTCTTTTTGGCTTCGGATGAGGCCAGCTACATCACCGGCAGCGTGCTGCCGGTGGGTGGCGGGGACCAGGGCTAGCCAGCGTCGCGCCGGTTCGGTCAGCTCCGAATCGGCGCCTTTCGTTGCAGGCCATCGACACAATACCAACGACAACATTACCCCCTGGAGCTCACAGTGAAGCATATCGAGAAGGGCGTCAGCCTCAGGCACGCGCCTAGAGACTTCATACGAGACCTCAACGTCGACAACGCCAGTACCGGCCTCGTGGCCGGCATCCTGGGGCTCAGCGTGGGAGTCGTGCATATCAGTGCCGGCACCGCCGCCGGGCTCGACTCTTCCTTCATCATGATCTGGGTTATCAGCTATCTGATGATCAACGGTCTCTTCGGCATCTTCCTGCCGGCCTACTACCGGCTGCCGCTGCCCATGGCCAATTCCATTCCCGGCGCGCTGATGTTCGCGGCGGTGATTCCCGTGGTGGGCCTGGAGGCAGCGCTGGGGGCGACCCTGATCGCCGGGGCCATCTCGCTGGTGGCCGGCCTGACCGGTGTCATGGGCATCGTCATGCGCCTGATGCCCATGCCCATCGTCATGGGCATGGTCGGTGGCATGCTGCTCAGCTTCGGCCTGAACATGGTGCGGCCGCTGGAGAGCGCCATCGTGCCGGCAGCCATCATGATTCTGGCCTTCTTCGTCTCTGCGCGACTGTTGCGTAAGGTGCCGCCGCTGATCGTCTCGATGCTGGCTGGGATCGCCTACCTGATTGCCACCGGCGTTGACCTATCGGGCATCGAAGCCACCATCCGCTTCCCTGAGTTCATCATGCCCCAGTTCACTCTGGCCGCCTTCCTGACCTACGGCCTGCCCCTGGCAATCATTCTGGTGGGCATGGAGACTCCGGCCGGCGTCGGTCTGGTGAAAGGCATGGGCTACAAGGAGGTGCCGGCCAACGGCATCACCGCCGTGGGGGGCATTGGCACCATGGTCTCCGCCTTCTTCAACCTGCACAGCACCTGTATCGCCGCCCCCATGACCGGGATCTGTGCCTCGCCGGAAGCCGGCAAGCATGAAAAGCGCTGGGTCGCCGCGGTGGTGGCCGGTGCCATCTTCGTGGTGGCCGCTCCCTTCTACGGCTATGTGGTGAGCCTGCTCGATGCCACGCCGCGCTACTTCATCACGATCATCGCCGGCCTGGCACTGATGCGCGTGATCACCTCGGCCATGGCCATCGCCTTCTCCGGCAAGAAACACGAGATGGGCGCGCTGTTCGCCTTCCTGATCGCCGCCTCGGGCATCCAGATACTGGGTATCGGCGCTACCTTCTGGGCTCTGGTGCTGGGCGTGGTGGTCTCGATGATCTTCGAGACCAAGGACTTCGAGTTCGCCAGCAACGCCCACCCGCTGAAGAAGCAGGCAGGCGAGTGACCCCTCTTCATATGCGCTGAGGCCGCCGTGCTCGGCGACGCGCGATAACCGCTATCCTCCTTGGCCCGTACCCGCTTCGACGGTTCGGGCCTTTTGTCGATGCGGCACTGGTGGCAAAGAGTATCGAGCTGGTGAAGGCCAGACGCCACGCCGGCCTCAGAAGAGTCACAAGAAGTTGCGTTTGACGCCTTGAAACCTAATCGGCCGCTCCTATCTTGCAGATTATCGGGTCCTGTCAGCCTCGCGTTGCCCGGCCCCGTTTCGTCATCTGTCCTTGGAAGAGTAGGAGGTGCTCGATATGTTCAGCGACCACAGAGGCTTGGATCCAGCTCGCCGCCAGGGCATGGATTGGGTCCACCAACTGTTTGATGAGATGTTCCCCAGCGGTGGAGCGGCCGACATTCGCTCGGTGCCTTCCGGCAGCTTCCCTCGGATCAATGTTGGGCGTACCGACGATGCTGTTCGCGTCTACGTCTTTGCGCCGGGACTCGGCGCTGAAGACCTCGAGGTGAGCCTGCAGGACAACGTGCTCACGGTGGCTGGCCGTCGCGAACCATTCCAGGAGAGCGAGGGGCGCACACACTTCCGTCAGGAGCGCTTTCGCGGTGATTTCCGGCGAGCGGTGGCACTGCCCGAGGGGCTCGATCTTGATCGCGCCGCGGCGAGCTTCCGAGATGGCGTATGTGAGGTCGTGCTGCCCAAGCGCGAGGAACTCAAGCCCCGGCGTATCGACGTGCAGGCGGCGTAAGATTGCTTCGTGAGAGTTGAGTCACCCAACCAGAGGAGGTAAGTGAGATGAACGAGATCACCCATCGAGACGCCGACGCCTCCCGGCTCGCCGAGGAGGCAAGCCGACAGGAGACGCTGCTGCCGGCGGTGGATATCCACGAGGAGAGCGATGCCGTCCATATAGTCGCTGACATGCCTGGCGTGACCCGTGAGTCACTTGTCATCGAGGTGGACAACGGCGTGCTGAGCCTGGAGGGCGAAGTGTCGATCCACATGCCCGAGGGGCTGAGCCCACTCTATGCCGAGGTCCGTGCCCAGCGCTATGCGCGACGCTTCACCCTCAGCCACGAGATCGACAGCGGGTCGATCAGTGCGCGGATCGATAACGGAGTCGTCCACCTGACGTTGCCGCGGCGCGACACACACCGGCGGCGACGCATTGAGGTGCAGGCGGCCTGAACGATGCAGGCGAAGCCATGCGGGGGCACTTCCTGGTGGTTGTGCCCCTTTTCTTTCGCCTGCCTTTTCCTTGGCGCTTGGCGGGTTACCTGCGCCGTTGCTGAGTTCGCCCGCCACCATCTGAAGCTGTCGGTGCCTTGAACGCTGGTCCTCTGGCGCTGTAGGAGAAACTCGGCACGTATCATTATGCTTTTGTCGCACTCGCGCGGTCTCCTGGGGTGACAGAACATGATTTGCATCCCCGCCGGCGCCCTTGAAGTGTCGCCGGTCCTGCCTTTTGAGCACGCTGCGCCACCG
>PWOK01000279.1 GCA_003557445.1 Halanaerobiaceae bacterium | reverse complement strand
TTGATATTTAATAAGAGGGAGAGAAAATGCAGTTTTTAAATTTAGATGATCCTGATTTTTTAAAACTTGATAAAGAATTAAAATCTGATATTAAGTATTCTATAATAGAAGGTTCTCTGGGAACGATAATGACTACCTTAATTGGAGGGGCTTTTTTAACAGGGTTTGCCCTGGTTCTTGGTGCTGATAATTTTATTATAGGTATTCTGGCATCATTACCTTTACTGGCCAATTTAATCCAGATTATTGGTTCTTATATTATATCAAAGGCAGGAAATACTAAAAAAATATGTTTGACATTTTTATTTTTTCACAGATTAATCTGGGCTTTTATAGTGTTATTACCCTTTTTTATTTTTAGAGAAGGAATATATGATATTCGTATCTGGATATTTGTAATCCTGCTTGGTACTGGCAGTATATTTGCATCAATGACCAGTATTTCCTGGACTTCCTGGATGGCTGACTTAATTCCCAGAAATATTAGAGGGAGATTTTTTGCTAAAAGAAATATTGTGGCACAGTTAGTGGGGATGGTCCTGGCTGTAATTGCTGGTAGATTTATTGATATCTGGAGAAATTACTTTACTGATAGCCTGACTCAAAGTTATGGTTTTGCTTTATTATTTGCACTGGGAACAGTCTTTGGTTTTATTGGGATAATGGTCTTAAAGAAGATTAATCAACCTCAATTAAAACCACGTCCAGAACAAAAATTTTTCAGTCAGTTAAAAAAACCATTTATTGATTCTGCATTTAGAAATTTTATAATATTTTCAGTAGTCTGGGGTTTTTCAGTAGGTATAGCTGGCCCTTTTTTCGCTGTATATATGATTCAAAGCCTGAAAATTCCCTTTTCAATTATAACTTTATTTGGAGTAGTAGCAGGACTTTCAAGTATATTTGGTATGAAAATTATCGGGAAGCTAATTGATTCAATAGGACCAAAACCACTTTTTATATTATGTGGTACTGGAGCTGCTTTATTACCTGGTTTATGGTTGCTGGCTACTCCTGAAAATTATTTTATTATCTGGATTATTAATATAATTTCAGGTTTTTGCTGGGCAGGGATTGGGATAGTCTCCAGCAGTATGATGATGAATATGGCCCCTGTAAAATATAATTCTGTATATTTTGCAGTTTTTTCTGCTATCACCGGATTAAGTGGGGCACTGGCTCCTATACTTGGTGGGTATCTTGGCCTTATATTCACACGTTATACGATTAATTTAGGTTTATTCAGTATTTCTGGATTAAAAATTTTATTTTTATTAAGCTCAATTTGCAGGTTTAGTTCTTTATTATTAATGCGTTCAATTAAAATAAGTGAGAATGCTTCTGTAAGAGAAGTCTTTAATAATTTTACAGCCTGGCAGCGTAATGTTCCTATTAACACTTATTTTTCCATTACTGGTTATATTGGTAATGTAAATATGATAATGAACCGGGGAGTTGTTAATGTTCGCAAAAATTTAGAAAAAGTTATTAATTCCGGGAAAAAAGTAAGAAAAAAAAGCAACAAAAAGAAGAGAAAGGATGATTAAAAATTTCCCTTCCAGAAAAAATAAAAATAGGTGGAATCGAATATAAGATACTAATAGTTGATTCTGATCATGAAGAGTTAGACAGGGGAGAAAGCTGGGGTTGTATTGATCAGGAAAAATGTATTATATATATTTCTAGAGATCTCAAGGAAAATAAAAAAGAGGAAGTCCTTATACATGAAATAGTACATGGAATAATTGATTTTGTAGAATTTGATGGAGACATAGAGGAAGAAACTCTGTCAAGAATTAGTAAGGTTCTTTATCAGGTGCTCAGAGATAATAACTTAAAAATAAATTAAAAGAGTAAATTTTAATATTTTGCAGGAATTATTTAGTTTATGGAGAAATATCAAATATACACAGGGGGAAGAGGTGTTTTTAGTATTATGAAGGAAATATTAATTGTTGATGATACTGCCTTTATGCGTAATACCTTAAAAGAATTATTAAAAAATGAGGGATATATTATAGCCGGAGAGGCAGAGGATGGACCACAGGCAGTGGAAAAATATAAAGAATTAAATCCAGATCTGGTGACTATGGATATTACAATGCCTGAAATGAATGGAATAAAGGCAATAGAAAAAATTTTAGAACATGACAAATCTGCCAGGATAATAGTCATAAGTGCTATGGGTCAGCAAAGTATAATATTAAAGGCAATGAAAGCAGGTGCCCTGGATTTTCTTGTTAAACCAATAAAAAGAGAAAGATTGAAACAGGCTATTGAAAAAGCTTTTGGTTAAATATAATTATGTTTTTTTAAAAAAGAATAGTTAGCCCTGTTAAAACCACAGAAGTTTCTATGGTTTCTTTTTTTGTCATTATTTCAAAATTATAAGGCCTGTGCCAGAAAAAAAGATGATTACCCTTAAGATATCGATCCCTATCTATAAGTGACAAAAGCCCATCAATAATATCAGGAGCAAGTGCACCAATCATCGCATATTTATGAGCACTACTATCCCTGAAATAATATAACTGAAATCCCATGAGAAGCCCTTCAGCCAATATGATTTTATAATCTTTTTTTTCCGGGTTAAAAATATCAAAAAGGTATTGTCTAGGTTCAAGCATATCTGTAATTGCATGTGATATAAACCCTTTTGTAAAAGCTGTCAAAGGACTGTTATCCTCCTGGGTAATTATATTTGCAACTGCCATATGCTGTGAAGGAGTAAGGGCATTAACAGGTATTGTAATTATAAACAGTAAAAACAGGATGATTAATATTTTTCTCAAAGAGACCAACTCCTTAAAAGGAAATATTTATTATAAAAAAATCTCTTAACAGAGGTTTTTTTTATTTTATCAAAAACAACTAAATGATGCCAGTGAAGGGCAAAAAAAGAAAAAGGACTTATCATGTAGTTTGTCGAAATATGTTAATAGACAGGGAGTAATGGATAAAAAATACATAATATAGAATAAAAAGCTATTAATAGGAGGCATTAAGAAAATTGAATTTACAAATTAATAAAACCAGATTCCTACCACCAAATACAGGCATTATCTGGGAAAATAAAAGATTAATGGAGACTTTTGACACCATAGATAAATATCCGATTACTTTTGTGAAAGCCAATTTTGGATATGGCAAGACAGCAAATCTAGTCTATTATTTAAAAAACAAATATAGATCAAATTATTCCTGGTGTAAATTGGATAACATTTTTTATGATTCCCAACAATTTATGACAGATATAATTAATAGTTTCAAATACAGCACAATGGAGACAGAAGAACTGGAGGAAGTAATTAATATAAAAAATACAACTATGGGAATAAAACAGTTTTTCATAAAGATATTTAATATTTTAGTTGAAAAAAAACAAGAGCAAATGTTTTTAGTACTGGATGATTTTCATAAAGTTAAAAATAAAAATAGTATTTATAAATTAATCTGCAGTATTATTGATTTAATACCTCCTTTTTTTCATATAATTATTTGTAATAGAAACAATGTTTCTTCCCGGAGAATTATATCCTGGCAGATTGCCGGAAAAGTCAATATAATTGAAGAGGAAAAATATAAACTGGATTTAGATGATATTGGACCTTATCTGAAAAATCAATATAATTTAAAATTAAATTGCCAAAAAATAAACAAAATTTACAGGATATCAGAAGGATGGATATTGGCCTTGAATTTAATTGGAGAGAGTATTAAACGGGGACATAGTCTGTAAGAATTTATTAATAATAAAAAACATTTAAACCTGATCAATAAAAAGTTTGAAAAAATAATAAATATCAAAATAAAAAGTAATCCAAAATTATTTAAAATATTGCTCAAAACTTCATTGTTAGAAGAATTGGATATTAAGGAAATAGAAAAACTATTCAAAATAAAAAATGTAGAAGAAATTATTGAAGATTTCAAACAAAAAGGATTACTGGTTAAAATGATTTCCAAAAACAAATATCACTTTCATTATTTATTAAAAAAATATTTAGAGACTCAGGCCAAAAATTATTTTTGTGTTCAGAACTTACATAATAAATGCAGTGATTTTTATATTAAAGAAAAAAAACCATTGAAGGTTTTATATCACTGTAAAATGATAAATAATGAACAAAAAGCAGTTAAATATTTTATGCAGAAGGTTGAAAAATGGCTTGATGAAAATAAAATCAAACTAATAGAAGACTTTCTTCAGAAAATTGAGGAGAATATTTTTGAAGAATATCCCTGTCTTTATTTATACAAAGGAGATATTTATTTAAATAAAGGAAATTATAAAAAAGGGATTAAGGATTATAAAAAAGCTAAAAATAAAATTAAAGATAAAGAACAGAAATATAAAATATTATTTTTAATAAAGATAACCAGACTATACTTCAGGAGAGGCTCTTATAAAGGAATTAAATATTTCAAAAAACTAAAAAAATATAAAGATGTTCTTGATCAGAATGATAAATTTAAATATTATTATTTGAAAATTAATGTATTGGTTTTAGAAGGAAAGCTAAAAGAAGCTGAGAAAATACTGGTAAATTTAAAAAAATACAGAGAAAATTATAAAAAAGAATATTATTATATTAAAGCAAACTTTTTGTTTTTAAAGGGAGATATAAATTCATCATTAAAAGAAATTAATAAAATCAAGAAAAACAAAGTAGTAAAAAATTTTTTTATGGATATGTTTTCATTATCGATTCTCATCTTCATTTATTTAAATAGTGGGGAAAAATACAGGGCACTGGAATTTATCTGGGAGAATAAGGAGAATGAAATTTATAATTCACAAATATTAAATTATCATAAAGGCTTGT
>PWOK01000137.1 GCA_003557445.1 Halanaerobiaceae bacterium | reverse complement strand
GTAAATTTTCGATTAAAGCAATCTCCATCATTTGATCATCTGAATACTCAGCAATAATTGCCGGTATTCTGTTTTTTTTGATAAGTTTAGCAGCCCTCCATCTCCTCTCACCGGTAACAATTTGATATTTCTCTGGCTCTATTTTTCTTATGGTTATGGGTTGTATTAGTCCATTCTCTTTTATGGATTGAGCAAGTTCTTCTAAGGCTTCTTTGTCAAAATCTTTTCGTGGTTGAAAGGGGTTTGGTTCAATATGATCTATAAATACTTTTTTTATGGTATTTTTGCTTTTTTTTATGGTTTCTTCTTCACTATCAGATAATAATGCCCCCAGACCTTTCCCTAGTCTATTTTTATCCATTGTTATTCACTTCCTTTGCAAGTTTTTCATAGGCTTTAGCTCCTGTTGATTTTGGATCATATAATGAAATTGGTTTACCAAAACTGGGAGCTTCACTTAATCTAACATTTCTGGGTATAATAGTTTCAAAAACGTTTTCTTTAAAAAAGTTGTTTACTTCATCTATGATTTGCTGTGAAAGATTTGTTCGCGAATCATACATTGTTAAGACCACACCTTCAATTTTAAGATTTTCATTTAAACTGTTTTTTACAAGTTTTACTGTTTGCATTAATTGTCCCAGTCCTTCCAGTGCATAATATTCACATTGTATGGGTATAATTATTGATTCACAGGCTGTAAGTGCATTTAGTGTTAACAAACCCAGTGAAGGAGGACAGTCAATAAATATATAATCATATCTATCCTCTATTTTCTTCAATATTTTTTTTAACTTGCTTTCTCTTGAAATAACAGAAACCAGTTCAATTTCTGCACCTGCAAGGTCTATATTAGCTGGAAGAACAAAGTAGTTTTCGACCTCAGTTTTTTTTATCACTTCTTGAGGTGGATGACCATCAATTAAAACATCATAAATACTGTATTCCAATTTTGATTTTTCAATTCCCATTCCACTCGTAGCATTACCCTGTGGATCAATATCAACAAGCAAAACTTTATAATCCATCACGGCAAGACATGCTCCAAGATTAACAGCAGTTGTGCTCTTACCCACCCCACCTTTTTGATTAACTATAGCTATTTTTTTCAACAATAATATCCCTCCCTGTATTTAATTTGCACCCATCTGTTTATTTTTTTTCTTGTTTTTGGGCAAAAATATTTTATAGGTAAAATATTTTTTGTCTTCATTCTTTTCAACTTTGACTTCAAGTCCAGCTTTTTTCATTTCCTCAACCGTCTGATTTAAGCTGTTTTTAAAAATTCTTAAATCTTTATATACTGTGGTTATTTTTTGTTTTTTTCTGTTTTTATTAAGTATTTTCTTTATTAAACTTTCCGTTTCTTTAACAGTTAATTGTTTGTCTTTAATCTGTTGAACAACTTTTATCTGTATCTTTTCATCATTAATTTTTAGAAGAGCCCGGGCATGACGTTCACTAATTTCAGGAGATTTTAATTTTTCTCTGACATTACCAGATAATTTTAACAATCTTAATTTGTTGGCTATTGTTGACTGGCTTTTTCCTATCTTTTGAGCAAGTTCTTTTTGAGTAATATTGAATTTTTCAATTAATTTTGTGTAAGCCTGTGATTCTTCTAAAAAATTTAAATCTTTACGCTGTAAATTTTCCACAAGTGCTATTTCAGCCATTTCCTGATCATTAAAATCTTTAATAATAGCAGGAATTTTCTCCATTTTGATATATTTAACCGCTCTTAAACGTCTTTCCCCTACAATTACTTCATATTTATTTTCCTTTTTTCTTAGAGTTACCGGTTGAATAATACCAAAGTTTTTTATAGATTTAGCAAGCTCTTTTATGTCCTGTTCTTCAAATTCCTTACGTGGTTGAAAGGGATTGGGTTCAATTTTGTCAATTTCAACTTCTATTATTTCTGTGTTTTTTTCTTTATTTAAAAAGGATAATTTCATGTTTAAAAAAACCTCCAATTAAGGGTTGGAAATATTAAATATAATTAAATTATTATTTATATAATTCTTTATTTGATGAACTTTTCCTGCCTACAGTGGATCTTTTTTTGGAACTCCTGTCCTTCTGGGATATTTGCCCGGGGTTTTTTGGATTTTTTTAATAATGATTAGATGTTTTTCACTGGTTTCTCCTGGTATAAATACTGGAATAATCTCAACTATTTTTCCTCCCAGAAGCTTAATTGCATTTTTGCTCTCATTAATTTCTTTCTGATACTTTGAACCTTTATAGGCAACAAAAATTCCTTCTTTTTGTAAAAAGGGTAATGTATATTCACTCAGAATATTAAGAGAAGCTACAGCCCTGGATACAACGTATTTAAACTGTTCTCTATATTTATTTTTATGCCCCAGATCTTCAGCCCGGTTATGAATTATTTCAATATTTTTGTCTTGTAATTCCAGTTTTTTGGCCAATTTTTTTAAGAAAAGTATTCTTTTGAGCCGGGAATCAATTAAAACAATTTCCAGTTCAGGGTATAATATTTTAATAACCATCCCCGGGAAACCAGCACCTGTACCAATATCAATTAAATTTTCTTCTTTGTTTATCTTTTTATATGAACAAAATGATAATGAATCTAAAAAATGTTTATTAATAATCTCATTGATATCAGTAAGACCGGTTAAATTATATTTTTTATTCTCTTTTATTAAAAAATTTAAATATACCCAGAATTTTTCAAGTTGTCCTTCATTGACTGTAAGATCCATTTTTATTAGCTTTTTTTTAATATTTTTTTTAAATATTTTTTTATTCATTACCTTCTTTTTCCCTTCTATTTTCCTTTTCCAGATAAATCATTAAAACTGAAATATCTGCGGGTGAAACCCCAGAAATTCTTGAGGCCTGACCAAGTGAATCAGGGTTTACTCTCTTTAATTTTTCTCTTGCCTCTGTGCGTAAATTTTCGAGTTCATCATACTTAATATTTTCAGGAATTTTTTTATCTTCCATCTTTTTAAATTGTTTTATTTGAGAAAGCTGGCGATCAATATATCCTTTATATTTAACCTGAATACTAATCTGTTCAGCAACCTCAGGTGTATATTCAGGAAAATCATCAACAAATAATTTTAAATCCTGAAACTTAATTTCTGGTCTTCTTAAGATTTTATTTAGAGATACTGGTTTGTTCAAATCAGTGCTTCCCAGTTTCTTTAATTTTTTAATAACATCCTCTGTTGGTGTTATTTTAGTTTTTTTCATAAAATCCATTATTTTATCAATCATCTGTTTTTTTCCAATATATTTTTTGTATCTTTCTTCTGAAACCAAACCAATATTATGCCCAATAGGTGTCAATCTTTGATCAGCATTATCCTGTCTCAATAATAAACGATATTCAGCTCTTGAAGTCATTATTCTATAAGGTTCTTCTGTACCTTTTGTTACCAGTTCATCAATTAAGACTCCAATATATGCATCTGATCTTTTGAGAATTAAAGGTTCTTTTTTCTGAATACTTAAAGCGGCATTAATACCTGCCATAATTCCCTGTCCGGCTGCTTCTTCATATCCTGAAGTTCCATTTATCTGACCAGCAGAATAAAGACCTTTAATTTTTTTTGTTTCCAGAGTTAATTTGAGTTCAGCCGGGTCAATGCAATCATATTCAATAGCATATGCAGGTCTCATAATTTCAACTTCTTCAAGACCAGGTAAAGTTCTAATTACTTCCACCTGTATATCAGCAGGCAAGCTTGTAGATAATCCTGAGACATAATATTCATTTGTATTTTCACCCTCAGGTTCTAAAAAAATTTGATGACGCTCTTTATCAGGATATCTTATAACTTTATCTTCAATAGATGGACAATAGCGAGGTCCAACGCCTTCTATTTCACCACTAAATAATGGTGTCCTTTCTTTATTCTCTCTGATGATTTTATGAGTTTTTTGGTTAGTATATGTCAGCCAGCAGGAAACCTGTTTTCTTTTAAATGTTGGGGATAAAAATGAAAAAGTGTAATTTCCTTCTCCTTTTTGTTCAATCATTTGCTCAAAATCTATAGTTTTTTTATCTACTCTTGGTGGTGTTCCTGTTTTAAATCTTTGTAATTTAAATCCTATCTTTTTTAATGATTCTGATAATTTATTTGCCGGATATTGTTGATTGGGCCCTGAATCAAATGTTGCTTCTCCAATAATAATTTTTCCTTTTAAAAATGTTCCTGTTGTAATAATTACCTTTTTACCTCTATAATATATTCCTGTTTTAGTTATAACTCCTTTAATTTGTCCCTTTTCTATTACCAGTTTTTCAACAATCCCCTGTTTTAAATCCAGATTTGATTGTTCTTCTAATATATTTTTCATTCTTTGATGATATTTTTGTTTATCAGCCTGTCCCCTTAATCCATGGACTGCCGGTCCTTTATTAGTATTTAACATTCTGATCTGAATCATTGTCTCATCCATATTTCTTGCCATTTCGCCTCCCAGGGCATCAATTTCTCTAACAATATGAGACTTGCCAGGACCACCAAGTGATGGGTTACAGGGCATAAAAGCAACATGATCCAGATTTACAGTTAAAGTCAAAACCTCCATTCCCATTCTGGCCGGAGCAAGTGATGCTTCACTACCAGCATGGCCTGCCCCAACTACTATAACATCATATATTTTAGGATATTCCTTTTTATAGTTCAAAAATATCACTCCTTTACTTTATTTTCCAATACAAAAATCAGAAAAAATTCTATCTATAATATCATCTGTTACTGTTTCCCCGGTTATTTTACCCAGGTTGTCCAAACATTCTTTTAAATCAATAGTTAAAAAATCATTGGGCATATTATTCTGATATGATT
>PWOK01000267.1 GCA_003557445.1 Halanaerobiaceae bacterium | reverse complement strand
ATTTAGGAAAGGGTAGACTGGTTGCTGTAGAAGGTTCATTACAGATCAGAAAGAGTAAAAGTGAAAAAGATGGAAGGACATACATCAATCCAGAAGTAGTGGCAGAAAATGTTCGTTTTCTGGATTGGCCCAGTAAGGAACAAAAAGGTCAAAACAATTTTAATAATGAAGATCAAAAACAGAATGATTTTGATGCTGATAATAATAACCGTAATAATGAAGTTGAAGATGATTTTGATGAAGACGAATTTGATGTACCTTTTTAAAAAGGAGGTTATAAAAATATGCCTAGAGGAAGAAATAAATCCTGTCATTTTTGTTCAAATGATCGGGAAATTAATTATAAAGATATTAATACACTGGAAAGATTTCTTACAGATAGAGGGAAAATTGTGCCACGAAGGATTACAGGAAATTGTGCCAAACACCAGAGATCAATAACCAGGGCGATTAAAAGAGCTAGGAGTATAGCTTTTTTGCCTTATGTTAAGGAGTAAATATAAACATTTATTTAAGGAGGCAAAATGATGCCTCCTTAAATTATTTTTAGAAACTAAAATTGCCAAAGTTTTATAGAGTTAATCAGGATAATATTGTTATTGTCAAAAATAATTTAATAATATAAAATAAATATGGAGGTTAAAAAGATGAAGGTAATATTAAAAGAAGATGTTGAAAAATTAGGTGAAATGGGAGATGTTGTTGAAGTTTCTGACGGTTATGCCAGAAATTATCTTTTGCCGGCAGGTCTTGCTGTTGAGGCAACAAAGGAACAGATACAGGAATTAAAAGAACTGGAAAATAAAAAAGAAAAGAAAGAACAGGAAAAAAGAAAAGAAGCACAAAATATTTCAAAAGAATTAGATCAAAAAAAATATAAATTTCCAGTAAAGGCGGGAGAAAAAGGAAGATTGTTTGGTTCGGTAACCAGTCAGGATATAGCAGATAAATTAAGTAAAGATGGTTTTGAAATTGATAAGAGGAATATTGAAATGGAGGACAATATTAAATCACTGGGTATACATAAAATACCTGTGAAAATTTTTCAAGATATTAATGCCGAAATCCAGATAGAAGTGGTGGAAGCATAATTGAGGAGTTGGTCCAGAACATGGATTTTTTCTGGAGAAAATTATTGTATAAAAATAGAAAATCATCTAAAAAGGAAAAAGAAATAGATATTTTATGTAAAAAACTAAAAAAATATTATGGCAAGAAAAACTTCAGAGCATTGGCTATTAAAAACAATGCTCTGAAGTTAGTTAATTCAAGAAATACTACGGAAAGATTAAAAGGTTTAGAAAAACTTTTATATAATGGTTCTCTGCCTGATATAAATAATAAAAAAAGTGAAGAAAGAATAGATATTTTAAAAGAAATAATTGCTGCAAAAATAGCAAAATATAGTGTGGAAAAGCAGCTGGAGAAGCAAATAACTGCCCGGATGAAAGAAAGACAGAAAGAATATTATAATCAAATTAAAAGAGAAATAATAAGTAAAAATAATACCCATCATAATCCAGGTGCTTTTAAAAAATTGGCCAGATTGGAAAAAATGGAAACAGGAGGATTAAATAAATCTACTTTAGAAATGATAAGACCTAATTCATTTGATGAAATAATTGGACAGAAGTTAGCAATTAAAGCCCTTGTTTCTAAAATTGTTTCACCCTATCCTCAACATATTATTCTGTATGGACCTCCAGGTGTTGGTAAAACAACAGCTGCTAGATTAACTTTGCAAGAAGCAAAAAACCGCCAACATACTCCTTTTGGGGAAAATGCAAAATTTGTTGAAGTTGACGGTAGCACCTTAAGATGGGACCCAGCCGAAGCAACAAATCCTTTACTGGGTTCTGTTCATGATCCAATTTATCAGGGAGCAGAATCATCTCTGGCAAAAAATGGTGTTCCTGAGCCAAAAACAGGTTTGGTTACAGAGGCCCATGGAGGGATATTGTTTATCGATGAAATAGGTGAAATGGATCCTATGCTTCAAAATAAATTATTAAAAGTTATGGAGGATAAAAGAGTCAAATTTGAATCATCATATTATAATGAAAACAAAGATGACATACCTTTATATATAAAAAAATTATTTAAAGAAGGGGCTCCTGCTGATTTTGTTTTAATAGGGGCTACTACCAAAAGTCCCCAACAGCTCAATTCGGCTTTTCGTTCACGTTCATCAGAAGTATTTTTTAATTCATTGAGCAGAGAGGATATTATTAATATAATAAATAATACAGCAAATAAATTGAAGATTAATCTGGACAGACAAATACCTGTGGTTATAAGTAAATATACAACTGAAGCCAGAAAAGCCATTAATCTTTTGCTTGATGCCTTGAGTTTGACAATGTATGAAAACAATTATTCTTTAAAAAAACAAAAGAATTTATTTATTGATATAAAAACTATTTACGAAGTTATCCAGAATAGAAGAATGATCCCCAATCAACTGGTTGAAGTTAATCCAGGTAAAGAAGTTGGTCATGTTTTTGGTCTGGGGGTTCATGGCTTTAAGGGTAAAGTTCTTGAAATTGAAGGAATAGCATTTAAAGCTGCACAAAAAGGACAGGGGCAACTAAGATTTAATCAATCAGCAGGCAGTATGGCCAGAGATTCATTTTTTAATGCTACCTCAGTGCTAAAAAAATTAACAGGTAAAAATATAAAGGATTATGATATACATGTTAATATAATTGGTGGAAATAAAATAGATGGTCCATCTGCTGGTCTGGCTATATTGATGACTATTATAAGTGCTGTTGAAAAAATACCATTATTACAAAATGTTGCGGTAACAGGTGAAGTTTCCATCCAGGGTAAAATTAAGCCTGTAGGAGGAATTAGAGAAAAAATATATGCAGCAGAACAGGCAGGTATAAAAAAGATAATTATACCAGAAAATAATATAAAAAATTTAAATATTAATACTAAAATAGAATTAATTCCGGTATCAAATATTAATGAAATATTTTCTGTTATGAATGATAATAAAGTTAAATTATTAAATGGTTATATCTAAAAATATTTAGGTGTTTAGGAGGAATAATATGAATGATTGGGAAAATGAAAAAATAGTTCAAAAAAACAGGTTGAAAGCTCATACAGAATCACTACCCTATGATACAGAAAAAAAGGCATTGACAGGTGAAAGGGATTTATCTCTCTGGTTTAAAACTTTAAATGGAATCTGGAAATTTGATTATGCAGAAACACCAGCTCATATTCCTGGTAATTTTTATAGTAAGGATTTTGATGTCAGTGACTGGCAGGAAATTAAAGTGCCCGGTAACTGGCAAACTCAGGGTTATGGACAACCTCATTATACAAATGTAAAGTTTCCTTTTCCCATAGATCCCCCTTATGTTCCCACTGAAAACCCCACAGGATTATATAGAAAAGAATTTTTTGTAGATGAAAAATGGACAGGAAGAAAAACAATTTTACATTTTGCAGGTGTTGATTCGGCTTTTTATGTCTGGATTAATGGTAAAAAAGTTGGTTACAGTCAGGGTAGTAGAGTTCCTGCTGAATTTGATATTTCTAATTTTATTAATCAAGGCAAAAATATAGTAGCTGTTCAGGTGATGAGATGGTCAGATGGTAGCTATCTGGAGGATCAGGACATGTGGTGGTTAAGTGGTATTTTCCGAGAAGTATATTTATATAGTACTCCTGAAGTACATATTTTTGATTTTTTTGCCAGGACTGAACTGGATGATAAATATGAAAATGGAGTTTTAAATCTGGAAATAAAGATTAAAAACCATGGCCATACAAAATTAAATGATTACAAAGTGGAAATAAAACTCCTGGATTCTCAAAACAAATTAATAAAAGGAGAGAACAGGGATAATATAAATGTAAAGGCTGATAAAAAAACAATAATTAAGCAAGAATTAAATGTGAACAATCCTCAAAAATGGACTGCAGAAACACCTAATTTATATTCACTTTTATTAATTTTGAAAAATAAAAAAGGAGAGATTATTGAAATTGTTAGCTCTAAAATTGGATTTCGCCAGGTTGAAATCAAAAATGGACAGCTTTGTGTAAATGGTGTTCCAATTATGATTAAAGGTGTTAATAGGCATGATATTCATCCTGATCTGGGAAGAACTGTTCCTCTTGAGGTAATGAGGGAAGATATTTTACTTATGAAAAGGCATAATATAAATGCTGTACGGACTGCTCATTATCCCAATGATGTTCGTTTTTATGATCTCTGTGATTATTATGGGATTTATGTACTTGATGAAGCTGATATAGAAACCCATGGATTTTATTTTGGTAAAGATCTCAGCCAGATTAGTGATGACCCGGACTGGGAAGAGGCTTATCTGGACAGAATGAAAAGAATGGTGGAAAGAGATAAAAATCATCCTTCAGTCATAATCTGGTCACTGGGTAATGAATCTGGGATAGGTTGTAACCATCAAACTATGGCAGATTGGACAAGACAAAGGGATCCAGATCGCCCCATACATTATGAAGGGGATGGTCAGGCCAGGATACCTGATTTTTTTGGGCCAATGTATCCAGAAATAAAGGAAGTCATTAACTTTGGTGAAGGCAGGAAATTCAACTGGGGTAAAGGTTTTGAACCAGAGGAATATAAAGACAGGCCTTTAATTCTCTGTGAGTATGCTCATTCAATGGGTAATGGCCCGGGAGAATTAAAGGATTACTGGGATGCTTTTTATAAATATGATAATATTCAGGGGGGCTTTATCTGGGATTTTATTGATCAGGGATTAAGACAGATCGGTGATACTGGAGAGGAAAGATTTGCTTATGGAGGAGATTTTGGTGATGAGCCAAATGATAAAAACTTTAAT
>PWOK01000104.1 GCA_003557445.1 Halanaerobiaceae bacterium | reverse complement strand
TTGGCATCTGGACGTGATTTAAGATACTCTAAATTCTTTTCAATGGCCCTTATAGTAACCTGATCAGGAGGTATCGTTCCAGCAGAAGCACTCCGTTCAGCAACTGCATTGGTTAAAATATAACGTTGATCATCATCAAGAAATTCAACACCCTCCATTTCAATTATTCTACCATTATATATATCTTTACCCACTGTTTTTTCTGCATATACCACTAAAGATGACACCAGATCCCGGGCAGTTATACCTGGTTCAGGTTTCCCCCTGAAAATCACTTTTACAGATTGATCCATTGTTAAAGCCTGTTTACCATATTTCATTGCACCTGCAACAATATCGGAAGCTGCAGGAAAAGAAACTCCTCTCTGAGTTCTTGTATGTGAATCCCCACCAACAATTACATCAGTTGGTAAAACAAAGCGATTTCCGATAGTATGAATAATCCCTTCACCTGTTTCCAGACAGACCCCACCCCTCTCTGTAATAAAAGAGTCTATAAACATATGCCTGTTTCTTTCTTCAGTTGAAGGGCATTCACCTGTATGACAGAGTGACTGTACTACAAATTCAGATCCAAAATCTCCACCGGCCATTGCCTGATATTCATCAATTGTCATGGGTCCAGTTGTATCCTGAGAGTAAACACCCCTTATCCTTACTTCAGCAGTTTCTCCGGGTAATATTGTATCCTTCTCATCAAGTCTATTCATACCAACAATTTTTTGGGCAAGAGTCTGAGCAGGTCTGGCTTTTTTATCATCTGTACTGTAATCAGGCAATTTTTCTTTTTTATAATTTAAACAGGTTTTTTCACAGTATTTAACTGCCCATTTTTGCAGTTCATTACCGGCATCAAAATATTTCATACCACCAGCACTTATTTTGTCCATTTTATATTTGATAGGTAGTTTTATATCTTTTTCTTTTGAATTATTTATTATTAATTTTCTTTCATTAAGATTTAATTTTAATAAATCTTCCTCTTTAATATCCTTTGTATCAGTAATAACAGGTATTATACCAGAAGCAACCAGGGATTTTTCAAATATAGGTGCCATACTACTGGCAATTACAACCCCTCCCTGTTTTTTTTCCGGTTCACCATCTACTTCTTTGCCCAGTACCTGTAACAGGGTATAGGTGGCTGATTTTCTTGATGATCCTTCTCCAAAGGCCTCTCCAGCAACCAGAAATACATTATCAGCTTCCTTCTGTAAAACTTCCAAACGCTCAAGAAAATCCTCTTCATCATCTCTACCTTCCATTATATGTTTTGCATGTAAAGGATGATCTGTCCGGCTGTTAGCATGGCGTGAAGGGCTCAAATGACCTGTTGTAATATTATCCCCTACTTTTATAGTAATACCATGATATATGTCTTCAAGTATCCATTCACGGGCAAATTCCCTGTTAGCCCAGCTGCGAAATAATTGTTTTAATTGTTCCTTTTCTTCAGCTAACTTAATTAATTGCTTGAATTCCTTTTCATTTATAAGTACTGTATCTTTTAAAATATTTATAATTTCTTTTATGAAAATATCTTTTCTAAGTAATTCAATCAAATAACCTGTTGCCGCACCACCCTTCATCTCAGCAAGTATTGTCAGTGCTTCTTTTTTTGATAGATAATTTGTTTCCAGTTCTCCTTTTATAATCTTTGCCAATCCTTCTGCCTTGGCATAAGATGAAGGAAAAGTCCCTCTGCGCACTTCTTCACTTATTAATCTTTTCAGTAATTTATCTGTTCGTTCCTTTTTGAATATTTCAAATTCCTCCCGGTCAAGGTTATCAATGGTTAATCCCTGAATAAACACAGCCACCTGATCCTTATTTAAAGGTCTAGGTGGTAATTGATGTTCTTTATGTCTTTGTAGGGCTTTTTTTCTGTATTGTTGCAATGTTTTCATTAATTTTTCTTTCATTCTTTTATCCTCCCGTATATTTGTTTAATTTAATTATTTTCTATTTTATTAATTATACACATAAAATTTTACTCTTGCAAGGGTTAATCCCCTGTCTATTTTTTTATTCACGTTTTAAATTTCTCCAAAGCCTTCCCCTGAAGATAATCAAATTTCTGGCCCTGGTAGATATCTCTTTTTCTCATTTCATTAAGTATCATATTTTGAATTTTAAAGTAATTATAACCCCAGTTTACAAATATAGTTTTTTCCTGTGGGGCTTTACCCAATAACCTTTGAATAGAAATTTCAGGATCAAGATATTGTAAAAATGTAATAACCCTTTTTATATATTGATCAAGTGTTATCATTCTAATTTTATCTTTTTTATACATCCGGGCAAATCGGGTGTTTTTTCTTATATAAAGAGCATGTAGTTTTACAGTATTTATTTTTAAAGAAGATAATATTTTAGCATTTTCAATAATATCAATCATTTTATCTCCGGGAAGATTTAAAATTAAATGAATACCGGTTTCAATATTATACTTATGACAGCTGAGAACTGCATCTATAAACTCAGCCAGAGAGTGTTTACGGTTGCACTTTTTTAAAGTATGGTAATTAACGGTCTGTAAGCCCAGTTCGATAGTAATATTTTTTTGATATTTTTGGGCAAGATTTTTTAACTCTTTTAAATATAAATCATTTATACAATCTGGACGGGTAGAAAGAGCAACTTCTACTATATCATCAACCTTAAATGCCTCCTCAACATTATCTTTTAACTTTTTTAGTGGTAAATAAGTATTGGTGAAATTTTGAAAATAGGCAATAAATTTTTCAGCCTGATATTTATCGGCAATTATCTTTTTTAATTCCAGAAGTCGTTCCTGTACTGGTTTATTTGATTTATCAAAGGAAGCACCATCCTCACCACAATAAAAACAACCTTCTTCTCCCAAAAAACCATCACGATTGGGACAGGTAAGGTTTAAATTAAGGGATAATTTATATGTCCTAACACCATATTTATTTTTTAAATATTGAGAATAACGGTAATATCTTTCCATATTAACCTCCATATATTTTTCTTTTTTTTATTGCCAGAACACAGGCTGGATTATTTTTTTGATTTATAAAATGATAGTGAAGAACATTAAACATACTATCATCAAGTTTACTGCAGAATTTTATTAGCCTGTCATGTTCACTTTTACCCCCACTATGTCCTGTATATATTACCAGAACAATTAATCCCTCCTCAACAATTAATTTTATTCCCTGTTTTACAGCAGTAATTGTTGTTTCTGAAGTTGTAATAATCCTTTTATCACTCCCGGGTAAATATCCCAGATTAAAAATGATACCAGCAACCGGTTCCTGGACATATTGTTCCATATTTTCATGACCATCATTTATTACTTTTACCCTCTTCTGTAAATTGTATTTTTCCAGCTTTAAAACAGTATTATTGACCGCTTTTTTTTGAATATCAAAGGCAAATACATAACCTTCCTTTCCAACCTGCCGGGCCAGAAAAACAGTATCATTGCCATTTCCAGCTGTGGCATCAATAACTGTACTTCCCTTATTTATATGTTTTTGTATAAGAAAATGAGAATATTCAACTCCCTGCATCAAATCATTTTTCATTATTATTACTTCCCTTCAGCATATATATGTTTATTTTTATCTTTTATCGAATTTTTAAATTTATTTATACGTTCCACCTGTAAACAGAAAGTCTCCAGTCTTGCCTCTATTACCTGAGGAAATGAGTTACCATCAGATTCTATTGCCAGAAAAGGAAGACTTGAAAATTGCTTCATGAGGTTTGCTGTTAGTTCCGGTTTATTTGTATTTTTTATTTTTTGATCATCAAGTTTATCTGTAATTATAGATTCTGCAACTCTATTGGGCATACAACCAAAAGGACCTATAGCAATCACACCATCAACATCATCAATTATTTCTGATATAGCTGCACCAATTGTCAGCATTGTTTCACCTGTTAATTCATCTGAAATGAGATCATCTGCAGCTTTTATAATTTCTTCTATATCTATCAGTTTATATTGATAAAGATTTGTTTCTGCTAAAATACTTTTAACAGTTTTTTCTATTCTTTTTTTGAAGTTATGTTCAAGTCTATTTTTTAATATTTTAAATAATGTAGGCTGAGGTGTTACCAGTTTATTCTGGAGCACATAATCAATATAATATATCCATTCATGAAAAGAAGATACCCTGGTTATAATATTTTTTTCTGCCAGTCTTTCTACAAGATATTGTCTGGAAAATTTATCATTCCTTACATAAACTTCACCTGTTAAAGCTACTTTTTTGGCACTGGAATATGATTGTTTTAATGAAATTTTTGATAATTTCTCAGCTTCACTGGTCAAAACTTTTTTAACAGTAGACCATTTATTTTTTGCCAGTGAGTTAAAAATCTTTTCTCTACTTTCCTTAAATATTTCCAGGGCTTTTTCTTTGTTTGTGGAAAGAGCCAGAACCGCACTGTGAATTTCATTTAAAACATCAGCTATAACTAATGACTGCCAGGCCCGGACCCTAAATTTTAGACCAAAACCGGCATAACAATTAGTAGAGGTTAAGCTTAAAACTGCAACATTTTCTATTTCTTTGTCTTTAATAAGATGTCTTATCAGTACATTATACTGACCAAACCTGCAGGGTCCTGTAGCTTCAGGCATAAAATATACCAGTAATTCATCTTCATCTTTTTCTTTTTCAATATAATTTAAAAGACTACCCAGAGTTAATAATAATGGTAAACATTCTTTTCCTGAGGCATTGGCCCTGCCCAGTTTTAATTCAGTTTCACCAGGTGAAGGACATTCTTTAGCATTAATACCTGCATATTCTAATGTTGAAACCATAGACCTGGTTAAATTTCTACTCATAGAAGGAATCAATATTTGAA
>PWOK01000315.1 GCA_003557445.1 Halanaerobiaceae bacterium | reverse complement strand
GATCGCACCATCGATGATGAAGTTGCTCTCCAGCGTCACCTCCGGTGGCGTCTGCAGGATCTCGACTTAACCGAGCGAGCGCGAATCACTGAGATTCCCCGCCAAGTCGGCCTGGCGCACCAAGACCGTACCTTCCTGATACAACCCTTCGGAGAGCACGAAGGTTCCCTGACCATCCTGGGTATCGCCCGTCAGCCAGGTGGAGCCACCATCGATTGAGTACTCCCAGGCCTCGCCCTCTACAAGACCGGAAACAATGACAGCGCCATTGCTGGTAATTCCATCGCTGCCAGAAACGCCGGTATCCTCGGCCAGCTGTAACAGCGGAGCTTCTGGTGCCTGCGTGAGGATCGTGACGGCCTGGGCCAAGAGAGTCTCACCGCCGACATTGCCCGCCATGTCGATCTGGCGGGCTTGAATGGCACCTTCGGGATACACACCATCCGTCACGATGAAGTGTTCGCCCACGCCTAGTTTCCAGTTGGCTCCGCCATCGAGCGAGTATTCCCAGAAGGCGTCGCTATCCAGCCCCTGAATATCAACCTGGCCATTGGCGGTAATGCCATCGCTATCGGACACGCCGGTGTCCTCGGCCAGCGCGAGGGTCAGGTCGAGAGAGTCCGGCGGAGTGATGTCTACCGTAACCGCCGGCAGTTTGCCGGTGCCGCTGGCATTGCCGGCTCCATCGACCTGACGAGCCTGCACCTGGCCTTCCGCATACTCACCTTCCTCGAGAAGGAATCCCTCCCCCTGCCCGGTCAGCCATGTGGTGCCGCCGTCAAGGGAGAATTCCCAGGCAGCGCCCTCCTCCAAGCTTGTGACGCGTACTGCACCGTTGTTGGTGATACCGTCGGAATCCGATACGCCGGTGTCCTCCACCAGTTCGAGACCCGGCGCGTCGGGCACTTGGGTATCCAGCACCACGGCCAGCTCGGCGGATGCCTCGCTGACATTGCCGGCCCCATCGGTGGCCACGGCGGTGAAGGCGTAGTCACCATCGGCCAGTTCGGGAGTAAACGAGAACTGGCCGGGCTCCTCACTGGATTCCACGGCCTCACCCAGCAGGGTGTCCCCCTGGTAGATCGCCACCCGACTGCCCGACTCGGCCTGCAGGGTCAGGGTAGTGTCGCTGGTCACCCCGGCCTCGCTGCCGGTGTCGTTGGCCAGGGCCAGCGTCGGCGCCTCGGGGGCTGCGGTATCCAGCACCACGGCCAGCTCGGCGGATGCCTCGCTGACATTGCCGGCCCCATCGGTGGCCACGGCGGTGAAGGCGTAGTCACCATCGGCCAGGTCGGGAGTAAACGAGAACTGGCCGGGCTCCTCACTGGATTCCACGGCCTCACCCAGCAGGGTGTCCCCCTGGTAGATCGCCACCCGACTGCCCGGCTCGGCCTGCACGGTCAGGGTGGTATCGCTGCTCACCCCGGCCTCGCTGCCGGTGTCGTTGGCCAAGGCCAGCGTCGGCGACTCGGGGGCTGCGGTGTCCAGCTCGAACTCGAACACGTTGGTGGTGCTGTTGCCGGCCGGATCGGTATCGGTAACCTCAATGCGATAGCTGCCGTCTTCGCTCGGGGCCTCATAGTCGGCCACCGGCTCACCGTTCACAGAGATCTGGCGTGTAGCCCCTGCTTCGGCCGGCGCGATTTCCAGTTCACCGTTGCGAGTGATGCCGGCCACGCTACCGGTATCCTCAACCAGCGCAATCGTCGCTTCGGCCGGGGGGACGGTATCCAGCGTGGACGTTATGGAGGAAGACTTGCTGACGTAAGGGTTGGCCCCTGCAAACACCGCACTGGCCTCGATGTGGATGGCCCCGTTGACCAGACCCTCGAATAGCTCAGCCGCCAGGGTAATATCGAAGCGATCTTCGACCACTTCGGTGGAACGCGTCAGAGCATTGCCCTGTTCATCCTTGAGAGTTAATAGAACCAAGTCACCGGATTCAACGCTACCGGTTACCGTCAGTCCCTGACCATCCCCTACCCACTCCTGAGGGGTGTCGAATGATGGTTTTGAAGGCAGCTCATGGCTGTCATCTTGAACATAGGGCAGGATGCCATTAACTTCGTTAAGCGATAGTTTCTGGATTTCATGGGCCAGCTCCAGACTGTCGGCTTGAGCGATCTGCTCACTGGCCTTGGCAGCAGAAGCAGCCAGAGTGGCATTCACACCCTGATCTATCAGGAGTTGCTGGACCGATTCGACATTATCGAAAGATACCGCCCCTGTTCCCAGGTTCACGGCTAGCTTTGAAGCCAGTTGAGCAAACACCCCAGTGTCACCACCGGAGGCGATCTGCAGCAGCGTCGCGACCTGCATGCCTGCCTTCACGATGTCCAGGGACTCGGCAACACCCGCTTCGGCTGCCGCAAGGGGATCAACGGTGAGCAGGCTCGCAGCCTGCTCCTCATTCAGTCCCATGCCATTTGCAACCAACTTGACCGCCTGCTCGATGGACAGCTCAGGTTTAGCTTCTAGTTGCGCCTGCACCAGGGTAGTCAGCGGGGTTACGACGGTTGCCCCAGCCGGCGCCTTCAGCACCCCGGTGAACTGCTGCCCTGTACTGATATCGATACCGCCGACCGCCGCGATGGATGAAGTGGGGTCCCCGGCCAGACTGGCAAAGAAACCGTTCCCATCGGTGAAGACATAGGCCTCACTCGGATTCCAGACACCATCGCCATTCTCGTCGCGAAAGACCCTGGCACCCGAGATATACCCATCGATTACGAAGCCTTCCAGGGTCAGTTCGTCGGGGGGCGATACCAGAACGTTGTCTTCCCCCTCGCTGTCGTTCAGGTCAGAAGGCCCAGCCGCCGGGGGGGAGCTGGGACTGGGGCTTGAACCAGAACTGGAGCTGGAACCAGTGCTGGAGTTTGAGCTTGAACTCGAGCTGGAGCCACCTGCTGCGGCGGCAACACCCACCGCCCCGCCAATCCCACTCCATATCATCGCTGAGTTGGTGCCGCCTTCTGAGGCACTTG
Organism: Halanaerobiaceae bacterium; assembly: GCA_003557445.1. The sequence continues at coordinate 1,886 of PWOK01000315.1, read as the reverse complement.
CAGTCGATGTCCCTGAGTAACCCGAGCCCTCAAGCAGGCTAGGAAGTTCAGCCGCCAGCAGCACGCCCTGCTCCAGCAGCTCAGCCTGGGTTGTCATCGCCTGGCCCTGCACGATCTGGACACTTTCTGCCTCGAGCAGCATACGGCTGCCATCGGTTTTGATCAGGGTGACACTGCCGTCTTCGTTGACCACTGCGTGCTGAATACCGTCGATCGCCTCCAATGCCAGCAGCGCTTCGGCCTCTGCCTGCTGCATAGCCTTAGTGTCGACATGCCACTTGCCGTCTACCTGCTCTACGTCGGTAGCAGCCAGCTCAAGTTCGCGCCCATCCAGCAAGAGAACCTGGAGGTGGCCATCGGGCCGTTGAACGATCTCCCGAATGCCTTCCAACTCATTGAGCACCACCCTGGCTTCATCTGCCTGCGCCAAGAGTGGCAACACCAGCATGCTCGCCATGCTCCCAGCGGCCATCCTGCGCTGGTGCCGGGCCATCCACTTGCTGACAAAGCGCAGCCTGGCAATCGGGTCCGCCGGTACCTGGATACTGCGAACCGATTCAGTCAAGGAGGAAATCGAATCCAACCGCTTTAGGGACTGCGTATCGCCAATTCTGATGCCTCCCAGAAGCTGCCCGCCGAAAAGCGCCTGCCTGGTCATCGCCAGAGCCTTGCCAAGGGACGATTGCCAGCCTTCTCCTTCAGTAGATGCCTGCGTCATTTCTTTTTTGAGAATCATCCTGGATTCCTTTTTTTTCTTTAACTGCATTACCGGGTAGAGGCACGGCCTCACCAGGGAGTAGATGCCTGGCACTCCCGGCTACCAGACATCCCGTCCGATCAACCGCTAACATCGGCCGACCGAATGTCGCGAAACTCAATCTCTAAGGGCACGGTCACGCACTTTAACCACCGGCTCCATCAGGTAATCGAGAACAGTGCGTTTACCGCTGAGGATATCAACTTCGGCAACCATACCGGGGATGACTTCAAGAGGTTTATCGTCGGCATCATAAAGGTAACCTTCAGTGCGCACCTGAACCGGATACATCATTTCGCTGGACTGGCCATTAGGCACTTCCACGGCATCAGCGCCGATCATCATCAGCTCGCCATCAAGCCCACCATAGCGGGCGAAATCATAGGCAGTCAGCTTTACTTTTACCGGCTGCCCAGGGTAAAGAAACGCAATATCAGACGGCCTAATATGTGCCTCGACCAGGAGAGAGTCGTCAACTGGAACTACCTCCACAAGAGGTTCACCAGGTGCCGCAACACCGCCGATCGTATGGAGGTGAACCTGGTTGACTACACCATCTACCGGTGACCGCAGCGTGGTACGGTCGATCTGGCGTGCACGGGCCGGCATTCCCTCTTGCAGCTCCACGGCTCGCGCAGTGGTATCACTGAGTTCTGCGAGGGTCTGGGCCAAATGGGTGTCTCGCTGGGCCTGCTTGCGATCTTCGACCTCCTGAATAGCGGCCTCTATACGGGGAATGGCATTGCTCTGACGTTCCCGCTCTCCTCGCAGTTCATTGAGAGCACGGCGCAGTGCCAACAGCGTGGTTTCGGGCTCCAGCCCCCGCTTCACCAGCGGCTCGACAAGCTCCACCTCCCTCTGCGCCAGGTGGAAGCCAACACGTGCGATCTCTAACGCAGAGCGAGCCTCGACGAGCTCCTGCTCACGCTGGAAACGCTGACGTTCCAGAACTCGAAGTTCGGAACTTTGCTCGATACGCCGACCGTGGTAGAGACGGGTCTCCGTCGTCACCACGCCAGGGGCAGCCTCATTGACCTCCGGGGTGAACTGCAATGGCTCATCATTGACCTCTGCCAACAGGCGCTGAACCTTCGCTTGCAGTGAAAAAAAGCGCTGCCGTATTTCCTGG
>PWOK01000035.1 GCA_003557445.1 Halanaerobiaceae bacterium | reverse complement strand
TTCCTGATGATTGCCGGATTCCACAGACGAAAGATTTGGTTGAATTAATCTGTGGCCTCTTATTGAAATATTTCTTTCTTCTATCCAATTTGCCGTTTTTTTTGCCCTTTCTTTCACCGTTTCGTTTAACCAACCCCATCTTTCTAATTTTAAAGCATTTTCGAAAGTAACCTGATTAAATAATTTTACCGCTTCTCTATATTTGTTTTGTGTATCTTTAGTAAAAGGTTGAAATATTTGACTTGTGGCAACTGCTGTTCCAAAACGAAAAGCATGTTTTTTCATTTTAAAACTTACTTCCACATCTGAAACAGGTACACCCTTTTTGTCAACAACTTTAACTATTACATCAGCTTTTCTATATTTTTCAATTCTCTCCTGTGCTTCATATCTCCATTCAGAATCCATAGTTCTCCCCCCATAAGCAAAAGTTACAAAAGACAAACTAAAAAATAATGTTAATACGAGTAAAATAATAAATAAATTATTTTGGTTTAACATGGTTATCTTCCCCCTATTATTTTAAAAAAACATATAAAATCTCAGTAACCAAACTTCAAAAAACCATCTTTTTCTGAGTCATGATTGGGATTGGATACTGGCATTTGAGCTTTAACTTTTTTTCGCCAGCAATGTAAATCCTTTTTTAACTCTCTGGCTTTTTCAGTTCTCTGCCCTGATAAATCGTTTTCTTCCCCAATATCCTCATCTAAATTATATAATTCAATATTCATGTCTTCATAAAATTCTATAAGTTTCCATTTCCCCTTTCTCACCGCTCCATAAGGGGTAGCCCCTCCTCGATGGTAATGAGGATAATGCCAGAAAATAGCATCTCTGAATAATTGAGTATCACAATCTTTCAATAAAGGAACTATACTTGTACCATCAATCTCTTTATTATTTACTTTTTCACTTTTAACATCAGCAATATCAATAATTGTTGAAAATATATCAACAGAAGTAACTGGTTCCATACAAATACTCCTTTTTTTAGTTACTCCCGGCCATTTTATTATTAATGGAACTCTAACCCCTCCTTCATATGCTGAGCCTTTTCCTGCTCTTAATGGTCTATTATCTGTTATATTAATATGTTTACCCCCTATATGTGATAAACCCCCATTATCACTGGTAAAAATAATAACCGTTTCATCTTCAATACCTCCTTCTTTTAAACATTTAATAATACGTCCTACTGCCTGATCTACAGTATAAATCATGGCTGCATACGTAGGATTTGTATGTTGTAAATCAGTATTGATTTGTCCTTCATATTTTTCATACAGTACATCTAAAGCCATCCAGTAATCACCTGAATTTTCAGGAAAATAACCGGTTTTTTCACTGAACTTCTCTATTAACTATTTTTTACCCTCCACAGGGGTATGAACGGCATAAAAGGGAAGATATAGTAAAAACGAATTATCCTTATATTTTTTTATAAAATCAATTGCTTCCTCCGTAAGGCGATCTGTTAGATTTTCTCCAGGTTCACCATCCTCTAAATCAGGTATTTCCCTTTCCTGTTTGGAATCCTGAAAGGGATAAAAATAAGTTGGAGGCGAACCAAAACCACACCCAGCAATATTTACATCAAATCCCTGATTATGAGGCCAGTATTGTTCCTCATCACCCAGATGCCATTTACCAATACTTGCTGATACATAGCCTTCCTCTTTTATAGCTTCAGCAATTGTAGTCTCTTCCGATTTTAAATACTGAGTCCAATCGGGAATTGATAATTTAGCATAAGGACGTTCATGCCCACTAATCCAGTCTGTCAAATTTAACCTTGCCGGGTATTTACCGGTAACTATAGAAGCCCTGGTTGGCGAACAAACAGTACAGGAAGCATAAGCATCAGTGAATTTCATCCCTTCCTCTGCTAATTGATCAATATTGGGGGTTTGATATAAATCACTTCCATAACAATTAAGATCAGTCCAGCCCAGATCATCTGTTAAAATAACTATAATATTGAGATTTTCTCTGTTACTTTTTTTCATGTAAAAAAACCCTCCCTTATTCAAAATTTCCAGTCTTTAAATTTGCCCGGAGATTAACTGCCTTATGATTTGGAGTTGCCAAAATTTCACATTATTCATGGGACAAACTATCTTTCTGTTGTCAGGGCCTTTTTCCATTCTTCATAATTAACATAGTCTCCATCAGGATGAGGGAAAACATCATCTTCTGTATAATGGATCCAGGTATTATTTACTACTTTTAAGGTGCTAATAAATTCATCCATCACAGCCCTGGTACTAAAATGAAAAAATTGACTGTATCCTCTCGACTTATAATTCATCCAGCCTGGTATCCTCTTTTCCCTTTGCTGCAGCCATTCAGATTTATTGACAGCTTCAATATGGCTATTTATAATCTCCCAGTCTGTTGGTTCTGTAGAAAAATGATCAAATTGTCTGTGATCGTCATAGGTGATAAAAGCCACTGCATTACCTTTAACTGTCACATTATCAAGAGTAATATTATGTGCACTGTGAGGGCGGACACCAGAAGTATTGTTATTGAAAGTTGAATCTTTCACATAGATATCACGGCTTAATTCTGGCAAAAAACCAACAGAATAGTTATTGTTACTAACTATATTGTCAACTAAAATATTCTCACACCAGATGTCAAACCAGATTCCAGGGGATAAATTATTTTTAGCTGTGTGATTGCGGAGAATACCATTAACAGTCTTGTGATATTTAATACCACCGACAGCCCATCCATGGAAATCACCCAGAGCACCCCTCCAGTTATTATGTGAAGTTACATTGCCTTCAAAAACCCAATTTTTCAAATTACCAGTATCTATACCACTGAAGCCATTGCCAATAAACTCATTTTTTCTCAGAGTAACATTTTGCGATTTCTGTATAATCAGACCAGAACCATTATTATCTATAAAGATACAATTTTCAACTAAGATATTTTCATTAAATTCTTCCTGCTGATGCTGACCTATTTCAACAGCAGCCCTTCCAGCGCGGTTATTACCATGTTTTATAACAAGGTTTCGCAATACAAAATTATTTTTATTCTGTATGTGAAAATTATTAAATTCACCCCATATCCACTGATTAACTTTATCAGGACCTTCAGACACTTCAATAGTTGCATCAGCAAAATTAATATCACTTTCAGGGTAAACAAATAATTTTAATTCACCATTATCATCTGTATCAATACAAAATGTACCTGATTCCAGTAGATTACGATTTTTTACCTGCTTTAATCTCTCATTATTTATAAAAACCAGTTCCTGCCTTTGAGCCATTTCTCCAAGTCGATCACCCCAGGCTGACTTAAAACCCCAGTCATATTTCCAATTATGACTATAAATATTTACCTTTTTTTTCCAGACGTCATTATATTCAACAGAACCACTTATAATAACATTTTCTGGTTCTGTCCCTTCAACAATCAAAAGAGTATCTCTAAGATTTTTATTCTAAGAAGGGACCTTTAAAATATTTGATTTTTCATCCCGATAAATTCCAGGATAAATCAGTATTTTAGTCGCTTTACCTTTCTTTAAAAAATCTCGAGCTTGATTCCAGGCCATATTAATTGTTTTCAATGGTTTTTTTGCACTTATACCCGGATTAACATCAGAAGCTTCAGGGTGATTCTTATTTACATGTAAAATGACTTCAATAATAGATTCTTCAATCAAAGCTCCAGTTACGTCATCAACATTAATTCTTGCTCCTTTATATTGTTCCTCCTGAGCCAGAGTAATTCCTGTAACTGCAGTTAAACTAACTAACAAAACCAGTATAACTATTTCGATAATATAATTCATTACTTACACTCTCCCTTTTAATTTTTTTTATTTTTCTACTTCCTGAGGTGGAAGAGCTTTTTCACTAAATTCATCCATTTTATCGGACAACTTATTTACAAGTCCTGGATTTTCCTGAACTATATTTTTTATTTCCTGCGGATCTTTTTTTAAATCATATAATTCTTTGAAATTTTCCCACTCAATATATTTATATCGACCATCAAATACCATTCTTTTCTGGCTATAGGGCCATTCCTTTTTTGGAATCACCTGACTGTATTGATAATCTTTATGATTTCCCATTTTCCCCTCTAAAATGGGAACCAAAGATTTACCGTCTAATCTATCATCTTCATACTCAATACCTGCAATTTCCATCAGAGTAGGATAAAGATCGACCAGTTCCGCCAGGGCCTTGCTTTCCCGAGGTCCCGTTAATTCGGGATGATAAATAATAAGTGGAACACGAACAGAACCTTCATACATTTGTTTTTTAGCAAACAGTCCAAAATCACCTAGCATTTCCCCATGATCAGAAGTGATTATAATTACGGTATCCTCAAATATATCTTTTTCATCTAATTTCTGACACATCTCTCCTACCCATTTATCTATTAAAGATATCATACCCGCATAATGGCGTTTTATATGATCCACATCTTCTTTAGTCTTATTTTGATTCATCTTTTTTAATGCTTGTCTAACCTGATGAGGTTTTTCTTCCACTCCTTCACGGATAGAACCGGGAAATTCCTGATCTTTATAAAAATTATAATATTCTTCAGGAGCATCAAAAGGTTCATGAGGGCCAACAAAACTGACAAACAGATGCCAGGGGTCCTCTGGTGTTTCTTCATTAAATTTTTCTATTAGATCAACAGCTTTAGCTCCAATATAACTATCATGATAATATTCAGTAGGAACGGGAGCAAAACCCGGATATACTTTTTCTTTGGAATTAATTCTCTTATTATAATCAACTTTATACTGATCAGCTATTTTTTGATTATTAAATATTTCCTCAATATATAAATTACCACAGTACTTACCTGTCGTTACCCAGGAATCTGTCACACC
>PWOK01000168.1 GCA_003557445.1 Halanaerobiaceae bacterium | reverse complement strand
TTGAATTCTTTCGCTGGCTTCCTTGATAGCTCGATCACCCAGACCAATGATAGAAATAGATGGTTTCCCATGGATAGTATCGGTTTCAATTTCAACCAGGTAGCCATCAATACCTGAAATAGCAAAACTATTAATAATGGAGGCCATCTATTCCACCTCCATCTTTTCTTCTATCTGTTTTTCTATCTTTTTATTTAACATCTTAGATTCAACATATTTTTTGTAAAGCTTTCTACTATTATTATTAAAATATGAAAGAATTTTTTCTTCACTAATTAAATTACCATTATTTTTACCCATGTACACCTGATAACTACTCCATTTATAATCAACAGGAAACTCCACCATAGCAGCCCTCACCGGATTTAAATGAATATACCGGCTGATAACCAGATTATATGAATCCTCCTCAATCAGTTCAGAACGATATCTTCCCTGAAAAAGATGCCCAATTAGATTATATTTTGTATTGAAATAACGAGCATACTTTAAATTTGTGATCCTCATTATTTCCCATATTTCTTCATTTAAGGTTTGTAATTGCAAATGTATGTGATTGGTCATCAGACAATATGTATATAAAATAAATTCATGTTTTTCCTTTACCTGTTTTAAAATATCAATATATACCTGATAATCTTCATCATCTCGAAACAAATCTGATCTTCTATTACCCCGACACATAATATGATAGGTTGCTCCCGGATACCAGACCCTCTTTTTCTTTGGCATTATATCCCTCCATTTGTTATATTTTTACTTATTGATATAATACCATTTATTTGAATTGTTTGCAAGTTTTTCTGGGGAAGAATACCAATGTTTTATTTTTCTGAATCCTTAGACAAATTTCGACAAAAAGCGAGAATTACCCGGTACCGTAGCGAACGATTCGCGAAGCGAGAGTGAGCTTGCTAGGAGTGCTTAAATGAAGTTATCATATCATATTTTTGTCTACCATATAAAACACGCATAATAACTACTTCTTTTTCCTGTTCATTGACAATATAAAAAGCAATGTAATTTTCAACTATAAGTTTACGATAACCTTTATCCTTTAAGTTTTCATCTTCCACAAAACTACAGGATAAAGGAAATTCACTTAATCTCATAATGTTTGTTTCTATTTTTTCCATAAGCTTTTCAGCGGCAACATCATTGTATAATTCACTTACAATATAAGTGTAAATATCATCTAAGTCATCATAGGCTTTGGGGGTAATCTTTATACTGTATTTATTTTTTCCCATGTTTTTCCCTTAACTTTTTAAATACATTTTCTCCATCTAAAAGCTGTTCCCCATTTTTAATTTGAGCTTCTGCTTCAGCTAGTTTTTGATATAAATCTAATTTAGCCATAGAGTTTTCATAAGTTTCCATGCTCATAACTACTAAATCCCCATAACCATTTTTAGTAATAAAAACAGGCTCTTTGTGTTGATGACACAGTTCTGAAATTTTACTTGTATCTCTTAAATCTTTTATCGGGCGAATTTGAGGCATAATATCATCTCCTATTTTTATATTATGACTTAATTATAGCATAATTATGTCAGGAGAACAAATATTTTTTTTATTTCATGTTGCCGAACGCATAGTGGAAAGAGACTTATTATTACCTTTTGAAGATGGTGATGTTGATGCTGCCAAAGCTGCAGTTCTGTCTTTACTTCATTCAATCAATACATGATTTTAATGCGCTTCGATTTTTTTCCAGAAGAACTTCCACCTAAAAGGGGCTTTTTTTGTTTTTCATTCAAATAAACACATATACCATAAACCGAACCACTAGATTGCAAAATAGTTTTTTTATTATTTTTATGGTTCTTCTCCACATCCGTTGGTGTAAAATTTGGTAAAATAATAAAGGACGATAGCAATGGATATGTGGGATCCATATATAAAATCAATTAAAAAGTGGTGTCCTAATGCTGCAATAGTATTTGATAAATATCATATTGTATCAGCTTTTAATAAGGTCATTGATCAAATAAGAAGATCTGAAAGAAAAAACAAATCTCTTACAGAACAACAAAAAGATATTTTAAAAGGTAGTAGATGATTATTATTAAAAAACAAAGAAAATCTAAAAGATAAAGAAAAACCTAAACTGGAAGACCTTTTAAAATTAAATGAAAACCTTTCTAAAGTCTATATTCTCAAGGATCAATTAAAGTTAATTTGGCAAACAGACAAATATTTAGAAATACGAGAATCTTTAATTGATTGGTGTGAGAAAGCTCAAGAAACCAAATTAAAGCCAGTTATTAAATTTGCTCAAAAATTAAAAAGGTATCAATATGGCATATTAACTTATGCTTTTTATCCAATTCATACTTCAAAATTAGAAGGAACAAATAATAAAATAAAAGAGATAAAAAGAAGTGCCTATGGATTCCATGATAATAAGTATTTTGCACTGAAAATTAAACAGGCTTTCCCGGGAAATGCCTAAATAATTACCAACGGATGTGGAGAAGAACCGTTTTTTCTGACTCCTTCGACAAATTTCAGCAAAAACCGGAAATTACCCGGTACCGTAGCGTACCGTAGCGAGCGTTGAGCGAGCTTGCTACAGGTTTTCCCGGCGGTGAGCTGTAACCAGTATCATTTTTTTATTATCAAAATCAAGATTATTTAATTCAGGATATCAAACTTATAATCCTTTTTTACTGTTTCCAGCAGGGCATCAATGACTGTATTACCTGTAATAAATATATTTTCCTGATCAACATTTTCTTTTATAAGATTTTTTTTTGATAATAAAGTAGGTGCAAAATTAATATCAGATAATACCCCGGTAAGATGCCGGTTCATTTCCTCTGGAAAAGGAGAATATTTATTATTGGTTCTTAACCCTGCTTCAACATGTCCAATCTTTATCTGTTGATAAAAAGCTGATAAAGCACCAACAAAGGTAGTAGAGGTATCACCATGAACAAGTATAATATCAGGTTTTTCTTTCTGTAAAACACCTTTTAAACCTTTAAATACACCTACAGTTATATTTGTTAAAGTCTGGCTTTTTTGCATTATATTCAGATCATAATCAGGTTTTATATCAAATAAATTTAATACCTGTCAATATTAAATTAAAATTCTTTTTTTTGCTTTTTATAAAAAAATAAGTATTACTCCAGGTTTTTAAAGGATTAGTACCGGTCTGGTAATTCTGATTAGTTTTTAAAAGGAATTAGTTCGTTAAAGTTATTGTCTGTATTTTTATTTGTTTATATGTGATAATAGATTTTTTATGTCCTTAATTTTTAGATGATTTCAACAAAAATCAGATATTACCCGGGTATCTTAGCAAGCATGAGTAAGTTTGCTATGATCTGATCATCATGAAATGTAATCAATATCAACTTTTTATTATCAATTATAATATTTTTTTAACTTCATCTATACTTTCAATATCAAATATATTATTTCTGATAGTTATTAAATCCTCTGTATCTGAATTTTTTATTGTTTTAATTAACTCATCAGAAAGTTTCAGATTGAATTTATTTTCAAGCTGAACAACTACAGTTTCAATAAGTTCTTCTCTTTTGCCTTCTTTTCGCCCTTTTTCTGCAGCCATCTCTATATTTGTAACCTGATCATGAATTGCTTTCTGTCTGCTTTCATATAATTCTCTATTTTCTTCATCCTGACTTAATCTTTCTAATTCTTCTGCAGCTTTTTTAAGTTCTCTTAATTTTTCTTTATACATCTTGACCACCTCACTTTGAGGGTTTTTTAAAAATAATGCCCATAAAAACAGTGGATCTTCTTTTATTTTATATTTTATCTTTTCCATTTTATTATATTCATCATCAATTATTTTAGTCAATTCTACAAAATGTATTTCCTGTAATTCAGTTAATATTTCGTTATTTTCTTTTTCTTTTAAAATATATGTATTATGATATCTGTTATTTTCTCTCAAATAGTTAAAATTCAATATATTAATCGTCACTGTTTTTTCTAATCTGGTATACTTTTGACCTGATTTTATCTGAGTTTCATATAATTTGCTCCAGTAATATAGAGTTCTTTTGATCATATTATACTGGTTATTTAACTGTATTTCAACATTTATTTTAGTATTATTACCTGTTGTGGCTTTAATATCAAGCCTGGAGAATTTATCCCCTTCCCAGTCTTTATTTATTTCTGGATTATCAATTTTTACTTTTACTATTTCTTTATCAGTTCCTTTAGTTTTAAAAACACTATTCAAAAAGGCTATTAAAATATCAGTACTATTTTCTGAACCAAATATTTTCTTGAAAACAAAGTCAACTTTGGGATCCATAATACAGGCAGACATATATTATCCCTCTCTTATATAATTTATTATATCATAAAGTTGTTTAAAATAAAATTATGATATATATTATTATAATACATATGTTCGTGTTTGTCAAGAATTATTTTCCTTTTTATTTTCTGTTTTTATATTACTACTTTTAAATATTCTAAAAACTCATCCCCTAAATACAGTACTTCCTTAAAGGCTCTTTCACTGGCTGTTATATCCTACTTCTTTATGATAATATTTGGTTTCTGCTCCATGTACCCTTAATCTTTTTACTCTTTCAGCAATCATCATTATTGGTTAAAGTCATTCCACCTTCACTAAAACCACCTAAATTTTTAGCCTATTGATTGACAGGCATCTTCTATAATATATAAATCATATTTTTCTGCTATATCTTTTATCTGATCCATTCTGCTGTTTGACCATATAAATGAACTGCAATTATTACTTTTGTATTATCAGTTATTCTTTTTTCTATATCTTCAGGATCAATATTATATGTAACAGGATCTATATCACAAAAAACAGGGGTAGCCCCCGAGGTGGAAAATGTTCCTGCAGGAGCAAAAAAAAATAAAGGTTAAACATCTTTATATTCTTTTGCTGGTGAACT